>JBAXLO010000084.1:0-17426 GCA_037134755.1 Bacteroidota bacterium
TTATGCAAATGTAGTTATAATTCTTAATCAAAAAATTCATCACTTAAATAATTTCAGTTCGTTCTTCATTTTGACAGATTCCTCACTTCGTTCGGAATGACAGTACTTCTTTTTTTAAGGAGTGGAGAAAATGGCGGCTTCGCCGCCATTTTCTCTCCCAAAAACCAAATGACTCTTGTCATTCCGAACGAAGTGAGGAATCTCTACCGTTTTCATACTGTCTTTTTTAGATTTCTCATACTTGATTCTACGAAATGGAATGAGGTATCTCAGTTATTTTTCCATTATCATATAATTCACTTCTGTTAATATTTATTTTATCAATCAATATGTCTTTTTTTGCTCTTGAATACCCTTTAATTTGTTTTTCTCTTTTTATAGCTAAATCAATGTAATCAAACACTTCGTAATAAACCAATTTATCAACATTATACTTTTCAGTAAATCCTTTAACAAGTTTATTTTTATGTTCATGACATCGTCTTATCAAATCATTTGTAACTCCAGTATAAAGAACAGTATTATTTTTATTCGTAAGAATGTAAACATAATAAATATAAATTTTCATTTCCCTTTTGTTTTTAGATTGCTTTGCCTATAGTGAGGGCTTTTTTATTTGCTTGATAATAATTATGCAAATGTACTCTTTTATTCTAACACAAATAATAAATAAGAAGATTATTTTCTATTTACTTAAATAATCATAAGAAGTATGTTTTGCTTTCCCCTCAAATTTAGATTGACCAAAACAGGATTGTTTTGCTAATCCTGAAATCATGATTTACTAAAACAGAACTGAATCGCTTCCCCTGAAAATGGAATTGACTAAAACAGAGCTGAATCGCTGCTCCTGAATCCTTGGGGAGGCAAAACAATCCTGTTTTGCTCACCCTAGAATTCAAGGTGAGTGATTCAGGTCATAATCAACACATTAAAAAATCAGTATTTTCCTTAATCCTATTATTGTATAAAGCTTTTGTATAAATATCATCAATAGTAAAAATAATATTGACAAGTTAAAGAGGTAGTGTGTAACTCATTGTATTTCATTTAACTTTAATTAACATAATATAAAATTGAAATAGCCCTTTTGTAGTATATAAAGAGTAATTTTGTTCTATATCAAAAAGTAAATTTATAACTTAAAAAAATAACAAAATGGCAGATTCACCTTATAGCAAAAACATCTATTTAATCAAAAGTGTTGACAACTTCAAAAGAGCCGAAGTATTTATTATGGACAGTCAGGGAAACCTAAACAAATTAGGCGAAGACGATGTAGTAGTAAAAGGTTATGCAACAACATTGCAACCATATTCAAAAAATATATTTGATTGTTATGTTGCATGGTATGTTGCTAAAAGTCTTGCATTAAGTGCTACTGAAAAAGAAAATCTAATAGAGGATGGATTGCCTTCAGTAATCAAAAAATTAGAATATGCTGTAGCTTATGTATATGATGAAAATACAGAAGAGTATAAAACAACTTTTAGTAAACCAAGAAGTTATTTATATGCAGGCGAAACCCAACAACAGAAGCTGGTTAACTTAAGTGCCGAAAGTATAATATTAGGAGGATTCCCCCTATTAGCAACTGCAAAAACAGATTTCGATGCCTCTGTTAAAGATTATTCGGATGCTATTAAAGGCTCATCAGGTGCACAAACTGCTTTAACCAAAGCATCTCATAATATGGAGAAAGCTCGCGTAAATTGGTGTGTACAAGCCTTGGGTATTACCGGTTTGCTAATGAATAATTTTAAAGAAACTCCCGAAGTAATTGATACTATCTTTAAACTTGGAATATTTGATGCAAGACAAAGTCATATTGATCCTGATAAAGATGCTGATGTATTTGGAATTCCTGTGTCCTCGACGATTAGTGCCAATATGATTTTTGATTCTTCAAAATGGTATCAATTGCATAATTCAGGAGTTGTAGTGTTACAAGTTGGAAGTGCTTTAACACCCGGCGAACAACTATTGCCAAATGCACTTACATTTCAGATAGATGAAACTAAAATAGTAAACGGTTCCGAACTTGGAGATCTAGCAAACAGATATTTATTAATCATAAATAATGACCTTACGTTGTCAGGCGAAATGAAAATTAAAGAAGTTCCTGCTCCGTAATAAGTTACTCAAATAAATTATATGAATCTTCATCATTAATTTGGTGAAGATTTTTTTTGTTCTTCAGTTTCCAAATTCCTAAAAATACTATCCAAAACAATTTAATTACTTAATAAAGACAAAAGCATAAATTAAAGGAACGGTTTTGGCAAAATTTTCCCAATATGGCAAAATATGACTAGTAGTGCTATAATCAAAACTTAACAATGATAATTTTTTCAAACTTAAATTCAATACCATACATACAATATTTTAATATATAACATTTTAGGCATAAAATTTGTTATATAACTTTAATATAAAAATATTCTATCTAAACTCTAGTAAAGGTTTAGAGGTTTATTTTATTGAAATACAACATGTTTAAAGGTATATTAAAATTAATAAAAAACAAGTGTTTTTTTAATGTTAATTTATTAATTTTGCGAAAACAATAGCTTTTAAAAATTGTTTTAATAATCTTATATAAAATATAATATTTAACTGATTGTAAAAAACTAATAATAAGAACAATGAAAAGATCATTATTATCTTCAGGTATTAAAAATTTATTACAAAGCATATTTGCGTTTGTAATAGTATTATTTTTAATGGTATCAAATCCATTATCAGTAATGTCCCAAAATTGCACAGTCAATGCAAATGTTGATTTAACAATTTGTGCACATGATCCTATGACACTTATAGGACAAAAAAGTGGCGAAGGTGCTGTTGTTACAACTTGGTCACAATTAAGTGGGCCATCAGTTTATATAGTTTCGCCTCACTCATTAACAACATCTGTCACCGGCTATACCGGGGGTCATGATTATAAATTCAGGATATCAACAACCTGTGGAGACGGAACATTAATATATGATGATGTCACTTATACGGTTAAGCCTGTAAGTAACGCCAATGCCGGTCCAAGTTTTGATTTAGCACCGGGAACTCCAGCGGGTACTTTGCTAGGAAATACACCTTTGAATTTTGGTGAAGTAGGAACATGGGCAATAGTTGGTGCAAATAATGGAGTAACTATTGTTGATCCACATTCACCAACTTCAGCAGTTAATATATCAGGTGCTTCATGTGGAAATACAATTTTACAATGGGGTATAACTAATCCAAGTGGTTGCGGTACATTCGACACCTTAATAATATCTAATTGTGGTGGTGAAAGTCCGGTATCAGCAGGTTCAGGTCAAACATTAAGCAACTGTTATTCCACAACACAATCAACATCTTTAAGTGCTTCAAATGGTGGGTGTGGTATTAGAGGACAAATAGGAACATGGTTAGTTATAGATGGGCCTAACATCCCAACAATAGCCGATCCTCATTCCAATCATTCAGGTATCTCCAATCTTATACAAGGAACATATACCTTACGTTGGGTTGTAGCAGGACCTTGTGTTAATGGAACTTCAAATGTACATATCACTGTACCTGCACCAACTTCAAGTGTTACTCCTGCTTCGGTTACATCAGGTAGTCAAACTTATTGCGATGCCAGATCTAGTACAGTATTAGTAGGAAACTTACCATTATACACAAATGAATCTGTTTTGTGGACTCAAACCGGAGGTCCAAGTGCAACCATTGTAAGTAATACTAATCGTGTTACTAATATTACAGGTTTAGATGGTTATAGTTCTTATACTTTTAGATATACAATTAATAATTCTTTAACAGGATGTAGCAGTAGTGCCGATGTTACTATTGGATATGCTACTAATCCTACACTCTCAATCTCTACAGCTTCACCTTTAATGTTAAATTGTGGAGTCTCGTCAGCTATTCTTAATTATTCGCAATCGGGTAGCGGTGGTGTTGAATGGAGTATTATAAGTGGACCTTCAGGATGTACTTATACAATCCCAACTAGCTATGTATCTGCTACAGCATCTCCTGATACAATAAATGGACTTGCTGAACCGGGAACTTATGTAATACGTTTAAGAAAGATACCAGGCAATGGTGCAGGTTGTATTTCAGCTTTTGCTGATATAGTTGTAATATCATCTGCTGTACCTACAGGTTCAAATTCAGGCACAAAACAAGTACTTGCATGTAATATTACTTCAACAGGATTAGCAGGAAATGATCCTTATGTTGGCATAGGTAGATGGACACAAGTAAGTGGCCCTAATACTGCTGTAATTGATTCAATTAATAGACATAATTCTCAAATATCCTCTTTAACAAACGGCTTATATATATTTAGATGGGTAATAACTGGAGGTCCAGCTTGTCCAACACAACAATCTGATGTAAGTGTATTGGTTTCACAAAGTAATCCAACATTATCCAATGCAGGCAGCGATCAAACTGTTTGTGCAAACTCTCCTTTAATTTTAAGTGCAAATACACCGGGATTAAATGAAACAGGTACTTGGACAGTTAATCCAAGTGTTGGTATAAGTTTCTCGAATGTTCATTCACCTAATGCTGTTGTCAATGGTTTAACTGCTAGCAATTCTTATACATTTACATGGACAATAACCAACTCATGTAATAGTTCTGCTAGTATTTGCACTATAACAACAAATGCTATTACAGGGCCAATTCAATCCAACGCAGGTAGCGATCAGTGTCTTCCATCCGGAACCACTTCTGTTACTTTAGCAGGAAATAATCCTGCATCTGGGGTGGGGAACTGGACAAAGATATCAGGAGGTTTAGCAACTATTACAAATAGTGCTTTACAAAACACAACAGTTACAGGTTTAACTGATGGAACTTACACTTTTGAATGGGCTATATCTCAAGGAGGTGGTTGTACAGCATCATTAGATACTGTGATGATTACTATTTCACACACAACAACCAATGCAAATGCAGGTACTGACCAAAATATTTGTGGAAATTCTGCTACCCTTGCAGGAAACATTCCTACTTACGGAACAGGCTCTTGGTCACAGACAATGGGAGATGGTGATGTAGTTATTACAGATACAACTTTAAATAATACAACAGTAACTAATCTTAATAGTGGAGTTTATGAGTTTACCTGGACCGTTCATAATGGTGCATGTAGTTCAACATCCGATGCTGTTACCCTAAATGTATCTAATACTCCAACAACTGCACATGCAGGTGCTGATTTTGATGTATGCGGAAGTGCTTCTACTAATTTAAATGGAAATATAATAACAACAGGAGTAGGATACTGGTCAATAATAAATGGACCTAATTATCCTAACATTTCTGATATTACATCCCCTACTACAGCAGTTTCAAATTTAATTACAGGAGCTTATACTTTTAGATGGACAAGTACCAATGGTGACTATTGTACACTTTCAACTTCAAATGTTATTGTAACAGTTGTCCGTTCAGCTACAGCAGGACCAGATCAAAGTTACTGCGAAACAACTACTCTTACAAATTTAATTGGTGAAGTTAATAGCATAGGGACATGGAGTCAGACTTCTGGGCCAAGTCCTGCTACAATAAATGCAACTTCAGATAATTCTGCAACTGCTTCTGGGTTATCATCAGGTAGCGCATATACTTTTAGATATACAATAGGTGCAATAGCAAGTTGCCCATCAACTTTTGCTGAAACGCATGTAACACTTTATCCTGTACCTACAGCTGCTGATGCAGGAGAAGATAGAAATTTATGTAATGCTGATACTGTTCATTTAAATGGTAATTCACCTACATCCGGAATTGGAATTTGGTCGAAACTTGCAGGTCCTGCAGGCGAAAGTTATTCTAATAATACTGATCCTCTAGCAATAGTAAGTGGATTTACTCCCGGGACTTATGTTTTTGTTTGGACAATTTCTACTAATATTTCTTGTAGTATTTCAGATCAAATGAGGATAGAAAACTCAGCAGCACCAACTCCGGCAGTTGCTGGTCCTGATCAAGCTATTAACTGTTCAACTGTTGTTACTATGGCAGCTAATAACCCTTCAACAGGGCTAGGGACTTGGACAAGATCTAGCGGTCCTAATGTACCTGTTATTACTTCACCAATACTCCCCAATACAACAATAACAGGATTAGAACCGGGTATATATACTTATACATGGACAATAACTAACGGAACATGTCCTTCAAGTTCTGATAATATTAGTTTTACTGTAGATCCTACACCTACACCTGCGAATGCAGGCCCAGATCAAAATCTATGTAATATTCTTACTGCTACAATGGCTGCAATTGATCCAACTGCTGGAACTGGTTTATGGTCAAAAATGTCAGGTCCTAGTTCTTATGTTATAACAACGCCTACCCTTTATAATACTACTATTACAGGACTAACTTACGGTACTTATGTATTTAGATGGACTACAACTTTAGGACCATGTACTTCTTATTCTGATGTCACAATTAATGTTTATGACACACCAACTACTGCTGATGTTAGCGGTACTGCTGTTGATAATTGTGTATTCTCTGATTTAAATTTAATAGGAAATAATCCATCAGTTGGTACAGGCGTATGGTCACAAATTAGTGGAGCTGATGCATTTATTTTAGATCCAAATTCTTATTCTACATCTGTATTAGGTGTTGATCCTGGGGTATATCAATTCCAATGGACAATAAGTAATGGTAGTTGTACTTCAAGTTCTGCAAACGTTACAATAACTGTTCATGATATTCCAACAATGGCGATTGCAGGGATGGATCAGGCATTTTGTAATACAACAAGTACAACCTTACATGGAAATCCTGTTACTTCAGGAATCGGAACGTGGAGTGTGTCAAGTGGACCTGCAGTAACTTTTGCTGATATTCACGATTCAATTACTGGTATTTCGAACTTAACACCCGGAACTTATATCTTACAATGGCAAATTGTAAATGGACCTTGTACATCAACAGATTTTATGCAAATTGTAAATTACGACTTACCTACTACAGCCGCAGCAGGTGCCGATCAGGAATACTGTAATGTAACTTCCTTTAATATGAATGCAAATACTCCTGTTCATGGAACCGGAACATGGACCTATGTCAGTGGCCCCCCTTCATATCATATTACAAGTCCAAATTCTCCAACATCAACTATTACGAGTGTAAACACTGGCACTTATGTTTTCAGATGGACAATAAGTAATGGTTCTGGCGCTGGTACTTGCACTCCTTCTACTTCAGAAGTTACAATACATAATTATATACAACCAAATATTGCAAATGCCGGTGTTGACAAAATAGTTTGTGGTACTAGTCAAAGCATGACAGCCAACTCTGCAGTTTCAGGAACTATCGGAACATGGACTCAGACCTATGGGGATTCTGCCGGAATTTCAAGTCCACATGCAAATAACTCTAATATTACCGGTTTATCAGAAGGTACTTATATTTTTACATGGACAATAGCAAATGGAACATGTGCTTCAACTCATGATGATGTAACCTTAAATGTTTATACTACTCCAACCACTGCAAATGCCGGACCAACACAGAATTTATGTATTAACACTCCAACTACATCTACAAACTTGGCGGGTAATATAGCAAGTGTTGGTAATGGATTATGGTCTCAAACTGCTGGAACAAGTATTGCTGTCTTTAATGACAACTCTTCTCCAACAACTAGTGTGTCGAACTTATCCCCGGGAACTTATGTTTTCATTTGGACTATAACTAATGGAGGTTGCTCATCTCAAAGCTCAGTTACAATTAATGTATATGAAGTTCCTACAACTGCTAATGCAGGTAGTAATCAAACAATATGTCTTTCTTCTCCATTAGCTTTAGCAGGAAATTCCCCAAGTGTTGGCCATGGTGTATGGTCAAAATTTAGTGGTCCTAACACTCCTATTTTCACAACACCTACTTCACCTACAACAGGAGTTACTGGATTAAATTCTGGTGTTTATGATTTAAAATGGACTATTACTAACGGAACATGTACATCTTCAGATGATGTTATAATTACTATAGACGCTTTGGCAACCGTTGCTAATGCAGGTGCTTATCAAAATATATGTAACTTAACTACAGGAACATTAGCTGGAAATATCGCAAGTGTTGGGACAGGCACATGGAGTGAGTTTAGTGGACCTGCTGCTTCAATAACAAGCATTAACAGCCCTACATCCTGGCTTACAGGCTTATCAGCAGGAACTTATATTTTCCAATGGCAAATAGTTAATGGTACTTGTAATTCTACAGATACTGTAACTATCAATGTTTACAATCTGCCAACAGTAGCTGATGCAGGTTCTAGTCAATTTTATTGCAACGCAACTACTTTTAATATGAATGGCAATACACCAGCTGCTAATCATGGTATAGGAACATGGACAAAAGTTAGTGGTCCTGCCTCCTATACAATAACTAGTCCTAATTCTCCTACAACTACTATTACTGGTGTTACTACCGGAACTTATGTATTCAGATGGACAATTAGTAACGGAAACTGTACTTCTTCAACTTCAGATGTTACTATTACTAATTACATAGCACCTAATACATCTATTGCAGGCCCTCTTCAAAATGTATGTGGAACCAGTACAATAATGGCTGCTAATATGGCTACTTCCGGTACTACAGGTACATGGACACAGGTTAGTGGTCCTAATACTGCTGTAATTTCTGACTTAAATTTAAATACAGCTAGTCTTACAGGCTTAGTTCAGGGAGCTTATGTTATGAGATGGACTATTGCTAATGGTACTTGTACTCCTTCAATAAACACTGTTACAATAGGTGTTTATACAATTCCTACTACTTCTAATGCAGGTACTGATCAAACTTTCTGTAGCGAATTTACAACTACTCATCTTAATGCTAATACACCTTCAGTTGGCACCGGGCTTTGGTCACAGGTAACAGGACCTAATACTGCTGTAATTACAACACCAACTAGTCCTACATCTGGTTTGTCATCGTTAGTATTCGGTCAATATAAATTTAGATGGACAATTAGTAATGGTACCTGTTCAAATTATTCTGATGTATATGTTAATCTTGTTAAATGTGTTGATTTAGGTATTACAAAAAGGTTATCTGATCCAGATCCTATTTTGTATCCTCATCATCATATTCATAAATTAGATACCGTTACATTTACTATTGTTTTAATGAATCACAGTACTAATACTGCTACTAATAACATTCAAGTACTTGATACATTACCAAGTGTATTCCATTATATTTCATCTACAACAACTGCCGGAACTTACACATCTGGTACAGGCATATGGGCTATCAGCACTTTGGCTGCTCTTGATTCGGCTATTTTAACTATTAGAGCCAGAGTTGATACTTCAGCACAGAACAATGTCTATATCTTAACTCATTCTTATCCTGATTTAGATTCTACTAACAATAAATCTTTTGCTTCAGTTACAGCTAAGCATTCTTCAAGTGGACATGATGGTGGTTTGGAAAGTAATGGAAACTTGGTTTCTAAAGTAGCTCTTCGTAATTTTATCCGTCATAGAGAAGGAGAAGTTACGCTAGAAACTACTAAAAATCTACAGATGTTTGCAGATATTCAAACTAATAAATCTATTTTAAGCACTAATTCTTCTGATCTTTCACAATTAATTCCTTTAACAGGTGTTGGCTCTACAGGTTTCGTTACAACTCCTACTGATTTAATTAGTGTTACGAATGCAACCGAGGTAATTGCTGTGGATTATTTCACTGACTCTACTGACAGACAGGGTTCAGTTTTAGGTATCACTACTAATCCTTCGACTGTTTACAGCCATACTAAAATGGTTTGCGATAGATTAAATGGTGCTAGTTTAAAAGATGTAAATTATGTTAATATCAATGGAAAGCCTTTCTATATTGCTCATTTAGTTCAGGAAAATGGCGAAGTTGATTATACTATAAACTTTGTTGCTTATAAAAACGGTAATCAATATACTATAGATAATCAATGGGATTTGAATAGTTATCATCCAACAGGTAACAATCCTGTTTTAAACTTCCAGGTTTGGGCTATCAACGAAGAATATACTCAAAATTTTGTCGAACAAATTTTTAGTAAGATGCAGACACTTGGATATTCTGTTAACTATCTCAACAATAACCAAGCAGTGATTCCTTCTGTTTATGTTATTAATGGTAATTATGACAATGGTAATATTACTTTACAACTGAACAACAGCGTTGCGGCTAGCTCTATTGAATTAACAGGAACTACTGCTGCTATCGAAAATGGAACTAGAACTAATTTCGCGCAAAGCGAAAACATTTCTACAGATCCAAAAAGTCAGACTAATGTTAATATTGGTAACATCTTTGATATAGGTTTTAACATGTCGAATAATGTACAAAGCGGTAATGACGTATTGTATTTTGCTGACGGTCCGTGGGGTGTTGATATCGACACTGCTGGGGCTACCATTAATTCCTTTGCTATTTCTGCTCTCAACAATGTTTCTTATACTGATTGTTATAACCTATTACGTAATGCTACTGTAGATGGCACAGTTAAGACCTATGTTTCTATATTTAGAGATTTAAAAGCTGCTAATAATATTACTGATATTACTAACTATAAATTTGTTGAATTTAATGCAATGGGTAGCGGAGCATTTGATTTGATTGTGAGCAAGAAGGGTATTACTACCTGGAACAATCAATATAAGACTACTTTAAATCTAACTTCAACTCAAACTCATTATAAAATTGCTTTTAGTGATCTTTATAATTCTGCTTATCAGAATAACTTTAGTGGCAACGATGTAGTAGCGGTTGTATTTACAAAGAATGGCAATTCGAGTTCTTATCAAGACTTTAATATCAGTGTAAACAATTTACATTTCTCAGGTCTTACTACCGGTATTAATCAAACTATTGACAATAGCAAAGATGTTAAACTAACTGTATATCCTAACCCTGCTAGCGATCAAACTTTGATTTCGTTCAATTTGCCTCAATCATCTAAGCTAAAGGTTAGCTTATACACTGAGCAAGGCAAACTTATAAGTGTGCTTAAAGAAGGATATTACAACGAAGGTAATCATACTATTGATTGTAATGTTGCTAATTTAGGAAGCGGTATCTATATTATGAAGTTCGAAACAGATAAGTATCTACTTCACGAAAAAATAGTTGTGATGCACAAGTAGAAAGACAAGAGTACTTGAATTACTTAAAGTTATAAGACATTTAGCAGTTTAATCTTTTAGACTATTAGTAATACAAAAAAGCCTTCATCATTAATTTGAGGAAGGCTTTTTTGATGACTTTTGTCAGGGTTTTTTAATAACAGCTATACATCAAAATGCAATTAAACTGAGTTGTTTGATATAAAAATGATTAATAGTATGCATATTATTAAAAACTAAAACAAAATCCCATTCATGGGTATAATATTTTAATGTAATTAAACAAATTATTAGATGCTTAACAATTCGTTTATTTTCCTTATTTTTGTTGCCTGTTATCAATTATAATTGCATGATGAAAAAGACAATATTACTACTATTCATATTCTATATCTCCTTATTATCGGGCTATTCGCAGCTTGATACATTAGCTTTACTTAAGAAATTTTCAAATAAATACGCTTATGTATCAAATGGATATATTGAATATTCGAGTAATATTGATGTGTCGGGTGTGGATACTTATGTTAAGAAAAAGGTTTGGTTTGTAAAGGATAAGCTTCTTAGTAATGTTGTTTGTCTAAGACTCGAAAATTATTTAGATAATTCTCCAAAAGCTGAATCAATATTAATTCTAAACGCGAAACAACGATATTATATTAATACATTGTATAAAAGAAGTGATGTATGTACGTATAATTTTTTGAAAGGCGAAGAACTTGATAATTTCTACCTTGAATTAGAGCAGGAAGGGTTGCCAACATTTTTGATTCAGGAGAATAAAACCGATGTAATAGCTTTAAATTTATATAATGAGCTTAAATTTCATGATAATATGTTTCTCGAAATTCTCAAAGATACTATAATTAATGGTAAGAATTGTTTTGGTATAAAGCTAATAGATCATGATAAGAATAATGGGTATATAGCTGATATCACAGGGAAAGGAAACGAGAAATATGCTGATAAGAAAATAGAGACTACTTATTTTGATAAAAAAGATACAGCTATAATTCTAAAGGTTGTGAAGTATTATTATACAAATCCTTATATGATAAATGCATTCTACGAACAAGTTAATACCCAGTTGTTGAATAGAAAACAAAATACCAATCCATTATTATATAAGGTAAGCACTGATTCGTTACGAAACTATTTACAAACCCGTACAACATATAATGGCACTGCTTTCGAGTCCGTTTTTTCGGAATATAATGTTAAGAAAGCCTCCTCATTTACAGGATTAACTATCGACAATAAAGTATTTAACAGTGATCAGTTGAAATCAAAATATATACTCCTCGGAATTTGGTCAACAGATTGCTTTGAATGCCTGACGCAATTGCAAGCTTTAGATAAACAATATGAAGGACTAAAAGCATTAGGATTGAGTTTTGTTGCAATCAATGCGACAGAAAAGAACGATATAGCTATGAAAGAATTTCTGGAAAGTAAAAGCTTTAAGTTTCAAACAGTATTTTCAAAACAAGCCGGTAAACAATTTCAAATAAATAAAAAAGCTCTATACCTATTACTTGATAAAGATTTTAACTATAAAGAAATCTATACAGAGCTAAATCAAGAAGTCATTAACAAGCTTAGGAAAAAGCTGAAGTAAAGTGAAGTTAAGAAAAGGGACGTGCTTTTTCTTTATTTTGATAAATTTTAAATCATTTAGGTATAGATTTAGGTTTATAGCTAAAGTAAATAATCTTCAAAGAGAAAAAACTTTCTTTTTTATTTAATCATAAATCAATTCATTGTAAAATAATTTGTATTTTCTTTAAAATAATTTGATTTCGTATTAAAATTATTTATACATTTGCGCATTCAAATACTGAAATACATTAATAATAAAATGAGCAAAATAGTAAACATATCAGAAGCCGCATCAATAGCGATACACAGCATCATATTAGTTGCTAAATCAGAGGTTAAATTAAACGCAAATCAGATAGCAGAAACGTTAAACTTCTCAAGAAATCATTTGTCAAAAGTAATGCATGTATTAGCAAAAAATGGTTATCTGTCCTCAGAAAGAGGCCCTAAAGGAGGTTTCATGTTAAATAAAGACCCAAAGAAAATTTCCTTATTAGAAATATATGAAGTAGTAGAAGGAATAGTAGAAGCTTTTAACTGCGTAACTGCATGTGCTAAATGCCCATTCAAAACATGTATATTCGGCGGATTAACCACTAAGTTTACAGAAGAATTTACACTGCATTTAAGAACAACAAAAGTAGCTGACTTAATATAATTAAAAATGAAAAGAACAATAATACAAATAGACGAAGACAAATGCACCGGCTGTGCATTATGTGTGAACGGATGCCACGAAGGCGCATTACAGATAATAGATGGCAAAGCCCGCATGATAAGCGATCTTTTCTGTGACGGATTAGGTGCATGCATCGGCGAATGCCCCGAAGGTGCCATTGAATTAATAGAAAGAGAAGCCGAACCATACAACGAAGACTTAGTGATGGAACGCATCTCACCAAAAGGACAGGCAACAGTGCTCGCACATTTAAAGCATCTGAAAGATCATAACGAAGTAGGTTTTTTGAAACAAGGATTAGAATACATTAAAAATAATAATTTAAATATAGACATTTCATCTTTAACAGAAAACAACATGAATCACGAACATCATCAACATGGGGGCGGTGGTTGCCCCGGATCACGTGCAATGGATTTTAGAAGTCCTGCACAAGTAGAAAACAACGGAGCTAACGGAGAGGTTCCATCACAATTGAGACAATGGCCGGTTGAATTACATTTATTGAATCCAATGGCCGGATACATCAAAGGTGCAGATTTAGTTTTAGCTGCAGATTGCACAGCATTCTCTTATGGAAATTTTCATAATGATTTTATAAAAGGTAAAGCATTAGCAATTGCTTGTCCTAAGTTAGATACAGGTAAAGAAATCTATATCGAAAAACTTTCGGCTATGATAGATGAAGCTAAAATAAATACTTTAACAGTAGTAATTATGGAAGTACCTTGTTGCGGAGGTTTAATGGGTATTGCTAAAGCTGCAGTTGCTGCTTCAGCCCGTAAGATTCCGGTTAAGCAAGTTGTAATAGGAATACAAGGAACAATAATATCTGAAGATTGGGTTTAGGGGAGAGTGCCTAAAGTATTTAAAGTGCCTAAAATGCCTAAAGTTATAAGACAATTAACAATTAATAATTAAAAATAAACTCTAATCTAATTCCTCCCCTCTTAAGGGAGGTTAGGTGGGGGTTAAAAAACAATAAAAATGAGTATGTTTTGTTATCAGTGCCAGGAAGCGGCAAAAGGAATTGGATGCACAGGCCTAAAAGGTATGTGCGGTGTAGATTCAGAAGTGGTAAATCTACAGGATTTGAATGTATGGTTGTTGAAAGGACTTTCTTTCAATGCTGAAAAAGCTAGAGAAAAAGGCGTAGAAGATGCTTATGTGAATCGGTTTATCAACAAAGTCCTTTTCTCAACTATTACTAATGTTAACTTTGATAAGAATGCTTTCTTAAAACAAATAAAAGAAACTTTAGTGTTAAGAGACGCAATGAAGCAAAAAGCGGTTGCAGCTGGTGCAATAATTGAAGATAACTGTTGCGATCCTTGTTGTTGGACTAGCGACAACGATGAAGAGATCTTTGAAAAGGCTTTGACTATGGATGGTCGTATTGACGCTCCAAACGAGGATGTCCGTTCGTTGCGTGCATTGGTTCTATATGGTTTAAAAGGGATGGCGGCTTATGCTGATCATGCTTTAAACTTAGGTTTCGAAAATCAGGAGATTTATCATTTTGTTCAAAAAGCAATGGTTGCTTTGACTAATGATGATATGACTTTGGAAGAAAACATTGCTTTGGTTATGGAAACAGGTAAGTTTGGTGTTGATGTAATGGCTTTATTAGATAAAGCTAATACAACATCTTATGGCAATCCTGAAATCACTAAAGTAAATATAGGTGTTAGAAATAACCCCGGTATTCTTATCAGCGGTCACGATTTAAAAGATATGGAAGAGTTGTTAGCTCAAACAGATGGAACAGGTGTTGACGTGTACACACACAGCGAAATGTTGCCTGCTAATTACTATCCTGCTTTTAAAAAGTATGCTCATTTTGTTGGCAACTATGGTAACGCATGGTGGAAACAAAAAGAGGAATTCGAATCGTTCAATGGCCCTGTTATATTTACTACTAATTGTATTGTTCCGCCAAAATCGGATGCTAAATATAGTGATAAGATTTACACAACTGGCTTGGCAGGTTTCCCGGGTTTCATTCATATTGAAGCTGATGCTAATGGTAAAAAAGACTTCTCTGCAGTTATTGCTCAGGCTAAAACTTGCGCTTCACCAATAGAAATAGAAAAAGGTGAGATCATTGGTGGCTTTGCACATGCACAGGTGTTCGCTTTAGCTGATAAAGTTGTGGATGCTGTTAAATCGGGAGCTATTAAAAAGTTCTTTGTAATGGCTGGTTGCGATGGCAGAATGAAAGATAGAAACTACTATACAGAGTTTGCCGAAAAGTTACCTGATAATACAATTATCTTAACAGCCGGTTGCGCTAAGTATCGTTACAATAAACTTCAGTTGGGTGATATCGGCGGTATTCCTCGCGTTTTGGATGCCGGTCAGTGTAATGATAGTTATTCTTTAGCTGTGATTGCTCTTAAACTTAAAGAAGTTTTCGAACTAAATGATATTAACGACTTACCTATTGCCTACAACATTGCATGGTACGAACAGAAAGCAGTTATCGTGTTGTTAGCATTATTATCTTTAGGTGTTAAAAACATTCATTTAGGACCAAGTTTACCAGCTTTCTTATCTCCAAATGTAGCTAAAGTATTAGTAGAAACATTCGGCATAGCAGGAATAGGTACAGTGGACGAAGACATGAAAGTCTTTTTAAATTAATAATTAAGAATTAATAATTAACAATTAAAAACAAAATCCTGACTTTCTCCCTCTCTTATTAGGAGAGGGCAGGGGTGAGGTAAATAATATGGAAACAAAATCATTCGAAACAGCAAAAGTATTCAACTTTACTAACGAAGCTGAGTACTCAAACAATGGTATCGTAAGTAAAAGAGTATTGGAAAAGAAAACAGGCAATGTATCGTTGTTTGCTTTCGATAAAGGGCAATCTCTTAGTGAGCACACAGCTCCTTTTGATGCAATGGTGCAGATTATTGAAGGCAAAGCCGAGATAATTATCAATAACAAACCATATATCCTAAATGCAGGCGAATCAATTATTATGCCGGCTAACAATCCTCATGCAGTTAATGCAATTGAGCAGTTCAAAATGTTATTAATAATGATAAAAGAAATATAATGAATACAACTAGCGTAAGTACAGCTCCTTTAATGGCTCCTCGTTTTGACGGGCGGTTATTGTTTGAAAGCGATAATTTAGATATCGTTCATCTAACATTAAAAACAGGAGATGCTATTGCTCCTCATTCTAATCCTGTTGATGTTGTTTTCTTTGTGGTAGAAGGCGAAGGCCTACTTGTTGTAGAAGAAGAAACATTTCAGCATAAGAAAGGCGATTGCATCCCAATGAAAACAGGTATCAACAGAGGTTGGAGTAATCCTTATGAAGCCGACTTAAAGCTTTTGGTTCTTAAAATGAAGGGGAACTAGGCTTTTAGTAGTTTAGACTTTTTGACTATTAGGAAAACAAAAGAGGCTGTTCGTAATGAGCAGCCTCTTTTGTTTTATAATCTTTTTCTTTATTATGTTTTTTATATTTATAACCGAAGACAAGGTTTAAATATAAATGAGAAGAAGACAAACATTTAACATCAGATACAAATTAAATTTATGAGATGCGAAATTAAACCTTCGCACAATGTCTGCAATCTTCGCTCAACTGGTATAGATCTTTTTAAATAAAAAGTCCAAGTACTATAAAGAATAAAATTATTATAACAACACCTAGAGAAACATATTTAAGTTCAGGTAATCCATCATCATAAGTTTTCTTTTTAGAAAATATCTTAAAAAATATTTTTCCAATTAAATTTAGAAATGAAATCAAAATCATTATTCTAGTTTTATTTAATGCTCTACAAAAATACTATATTTTTATCATTACATCATAATAAAAAATAATTCTTTTTTATTTTTAATTGGATTTAATTGATTACTTTTACAGAAATTTTTAAAAATGAAAAATTGTAGAAATTTAATCCAATATATTGTTTGACGCCGGGCATAAATGCTGGTCTAATACTAAAAATAGTTTATCAAAAAATTCTGTATTT
>JBAXLO010000085.1:0-17332 GCA_037134755.1 Bacteroidota bacterium
AAACCCGAAATGGAGACTTTTTAATGAGAATTCTTAGCATTATATATAAATTTACCTTAAATCAAGCATTGTTTACAGATTTAACTTACAAAGCACTTGATTTTCAAACTCAAATTGATTTATGGGTAAAAGCTATTTTAGCGGGAGCTACAACTACAGCACAAAACATTGAAGCTACTATCCGCTACATGTTTAGAGTATGTGCAAGTGATGTTGAAAGAGAAGTCAACAAAACAAATAATTCAGATTTAGCAGAAATGATGGATATGGAAATAACTAATTCAGATAAAACTCAAAATAAAGCTCAAATCGATGTTTTAAATGATATACTAAATGGTGACATTATAGTTGATCTATTAGCTATTACCGGTGCTTATGGTTACATTTTAGAATGTACCCAAATAAATGAAACAGGAGGAGAAGATAAAGTAACAGAGAGGAGAGTAACAAATGCTCATTCTCAATTAACAGGCTTCATTTCAGGAGCTAAGTATTCATTCAGGGCTATGCCTGTTTTCGCTAACAATTTAATGGGAGGTTTTACACCATCAGTTGTATTAAGAATAAACTAAAAATCAATTAACAATTAACAATTAATAATTAATAATAGAAAATATCATAATTCTTAATAAAAAAACCTTCATCATTAAAGTGGTGGAGGTTTTTTTGATTACCTAATAGCCTAAACAGCTAAAAGCCTCTTACAATTTTAGGCATTTTAAACTCCAAACTTTAGGCACTATTTATTTCCTAAATGCCTAACAGTCTAAACCCCTAAAAGCCTCTTAATTATTAATTGTTAATTATTAATTGTTAATTTTTAATTGTTAATTGTTAATTGTTAATTGTTAATTATTTAGGAAAGTTATTTTTTAAGTTTATTAAAGATCCGCAATTCTTCTTCAGCATCATTAAATCTGTTTAATTCTTTATAAACTACCGAAAGGTTATGATGAGTTTGTGCATGATTTTTATCAATACTTAAGTTCTTCTTTAAAAGGATAAGTGCTTCATCAGGCTTCTTTAATCTAAGATAACAAGTAGCCAAATCGCACCTAACATTCACATTTGAATTATCTAAAGCAAGTACCTTTTCGTAAATTTCAATAGCCTTTTCATCTTGATCAGTATCATAATATACATTACCAAGCATAATGAGGGCTTCCATATTCTTAGTATCTATACTTGTTATAATCATCAAATGGTAAATAGCTTCATCAAACTTTTTTTCAGCATAATAATTAGTAGCAAGTAATAACCTGAGCTCAGTATTTAAAGAATCTTTTGCAATAATTTCTTCATAAAATGCGGTACTGTCGTTTAAAGATTTATCACCCATCTCTGCTGACGGAGTAATCTTATTATTTGAATTGTCTTTTTTGTTTGAATTACATGAAGTAAATGAAACAATTAAAAGCATACTAAAAAGAAAAGCTGTTGAAATTTTGGCAAGCATAATGCAATTATTAGTTTAGGAATGAGGATTCTTAAAAACAACAATCGTCATTGCTTTAACTAATTCCAAAGAAATCTATCTAATTAGATTGCTTTGCAAAGTTTGCAATGACGATAGTCTTAACTATTTAAATATTATTTTACGATTTTGGCATCTTCCATCAAAACATCATAGAAGTAACCTGCACCTATATTTTTGTTTAAAGTAATTTTGCCTTCTAAAGTTACAATGTCACCAACTTTTACAGTAGCATCAGTAGTAATAGTTAGATCAAATTTACCATTAGCTTCGGTACCATCTTGTAAATGTATCCAGTTTTTTTGCATAATATCAGGACTGAATTTTATAACTTTACCTTTAACTTTTACTGATTTGGTATCATAAGTTGCTTTTTTACCATAAAGATTAGCTATAGTTACACAACCTTTAACAGCTTCTATTTTAACATCAGCTTTAGTAATCTGAGGTTTTGCAGCAATAGTTGTATCTGTTGAAGACATAGCCTGATGAGCTGAAACTGTTGCCATTTCTCTTTTAACAAAATCAGATGTTTTGCTAATTTCATCAATTAATAATAAATGAGCAAAAGTTCTGTTAAGTTCTTTGCTTGGGAAATTATCAACCGAAGAAGCTTTTTTGTAATAAAGGGTATCCCCTATTTTTGCATCTAATGCATTAGTTGCAGCCCAGATACTATCATTTTCTTTTACTTTAGGATTGCCTACTTCATTTAATACAAAATAAGAGTATTGACTGGTTTGAAGTACACCTTTTACAACTACAGTGTGAACACCAAGTTTTAATAATTCAGATTGTTTTCTACCACAACTTGAAACTGCGAATGCTATTAAAGCTAAACAAATAAGTTTTAAATAAATTGAGTTTGTTTTCATTTTTATAATATATGTATTGATTATTTTAATTATTCTTATTAATAATTTTGCAAAAGTATAAATTTTTTAGATTCTATCAGTTATTATTATGTAAGAAATTAAATTAATGATAAATATCTTTATTATGATGAGATTAATCATAATAAATATTCTTATATATAATCTAAATTTTTATTAAAGTACTCTTATACCGAATTTTGAATGCACTCATATTTATAATAATATCATAGATTAATAAATAAAAGCTTATGATAGCACACAAATTAACAAATATCATTAAATTTATTCATCAATTTTTTGTAATATTGCCAATTGATTTAATTAAAAAAATAGCAATTTAAAAATATAGTTTTCAATGAAGAAATATTTCAATTTACTTTTATCTTCTAAAGCCACAATGATTTTGCTCCTAATATTAGGTGCTGCAATGGCTGTTGCAACATTTATTGAAGATAAATATGATACCGTTACAGCCAGAAGTTTAATTTATAATACAACATGGTTTGAATTAATATTCGTTTTTCTTATTATTAATTTATTTGGTCATCTAAAAGCTTACAATATATATTCGAAGAAGAAAATTGGTGGGCTTATCTTTCATTTAGCATTTTTACTGATGATTATCGGTGCATTTGTCACTAGATACTTCGGTTATGAAGGTAATATGCACATACGCCAAGGTGAAGCCTCAAACATTGTGTTCACTGCTGATACTTATTTATCAATTTCCTATAATGATGGTAAGGAAAACATTAATCACAACTTCCCTATACATGTTGGATTGGTTAACAAAAACTATTTTCATACTACTTTAGCTACAGAAAATAAAGGTAATGTAGAGATTAAGTATAAAGATATTATTCACAATGCTGTTGAAAAGATTGAAGAAAACGTTGTAGGCGGAAAAGATATGATTGAGCTAACAATATTAACTCAAGCCGGAATGCAGAAAACTCTTATTAAAACCGGAGAAAATAAGAGATTTGGCATGAATAATATATCATATAATGCTATTGATGTTAAAAATGGTGTAAATATAAAAGAAAAGGATGGTAAATTAAACGTATCATCACCTAGTGAGTTGCTTCAAACAACAATGGCTCAAACTGTAGTAGATACCATAAAACAAGATTCATCTACTGTTTTAAAAGAAAATTATGTATATAATGCTAACGGATTGGTATTTGTTTTTATAAAAGCATATAAGAATGCTGCTAAAAAACTAGAAGCCGGTAAAGATAATAATATGATGGGTGGAGGTAATGGAAACGATGCAGTGGTATTAGATGTAACTGTAAATGACAAAACCTATGAAGCAAATGTACTAGCCACTAGCACTAGTGCTATGGATTATAATGAACAAAGTTTTGATGGAGTTAACATTAAATTCGGTTTTGGAAACAAACCTATTGAACTACCATTTTCATTATTTTTAAAGAACTTTATCTTTGAAAAATATCCCGGATCTGATAGTCCTTCATCATATAAGAGTGAAGTTACATTAATTGATGGTAATGAAAACATAAAAGAAGATCATAGCATATTTATGAATAATGTATTGGATTATAAACAATATCGTTTCTTCCAATCATCGTATGATACCGATGAAAAAGGAACAATACTATCAGTAAACCATGATTTCTGGGGAACAGCTATCTCTTATTTAGGTTATTTTCTATTATTAGTTGGTTTTGTAATTACGTTGTTCAGCAGAAACTCACGTTTTCTGACAATACGCAGATTTGCTAATGAAGCTAGAAACAAAAGAAAATCTATCATAGTTACTATCCTATTATTATTAGGTATTAATGGGTTTGTTTTCTCTCAAGCTACTACATCTAATAAAGTAATAAGTGCAGAACATGCTGATAAATTCGGACATCTTTTAACACAAACTTATGATGGACGTTTTGCTCCTGTACATACCTTAGCAATAGATTTGATGCATAAGATATCTAAGAAAGAGAAATTCAATATCGAAGGCAAAGGAAAAATGAATGCTATGCAGGTATTTATTGATATGATGGCAGAATCAAACTTCTGGCAACAACAAAAAATTATTTATGTGCCTCAGCAATCCATTAGAGATATAATAGGAATTAATACTGAATTTGCTTCCTTTAAAGATTTCTTTGATGCAAAAGGTCAATATAAATTAGAGAAATTCCTTAATGAGTCTTTCAGAAAAAAACAAGCTGAAAAGAATAAAGAAGATAAAGAAATTCTAAAAGTTGATGAACGTGTAAATATTGTAAATATGATTCTTAACGGAAGTATGCTTAAAATATTTCCTGAACAAAATTCAAAGAATAATAAATGGATCAGCTGGGATGATAATGCTTCAATGATGCCATTAACCGGTGCTATAAGTGTAATTAATCAGGATTTGAATTTAAAAACTTTTAGTTATGCTAACATAATGCAGGCATATATGTTCGAAATACAAAACGCTTTAAGTACTGATGATTATTCAAAAGCTGATAAGATTATCGGATATATTTCAGATATACAAAAACAACTTTCGGATCCTTCTTTATTACCTTCAGATTCTAAAAGAAATGCTGAAATATATTATAACAATGCAGACATCTTTATTTTATTAAAAAATGTTTATGCAGCTCTAAGTGTATTACTTCTTCTTTTTGCCTTTATTGATAATGTAAAATCCGAAAAGAGTAAATTTATTGCCTACACTTTAAACTTTTTAACTTTAGTATTAGGTATTGCATTCCTATATCACACTTATGGTATGGGATTAAGATGGTATATAACAGGACATGCTCCTTGGGCAAATGGTTATGAAGCATTAATATTAGTAGCTTGGGGCGCATTAATTGCAGGATTCAGTTTTGCTAAGAATTCAAAGCTTACTTTAGCAGCAACAACATTACTTGCTTTCTTTGTATTAATGACAGCAAGTCACAGTAGCTATGATCCTCAACTTACCAATCTCCAACCTGTATTAAAATCTTATTGGCTAATTATCCATGTGGCTACCTTAACAATTAGTTATGGCTTCCTTGGACTTGGCTTTATACTAGGTTTAATGAATCTGTTTATTTATTTATCTAAAACTAAACACAATTCCGAACGTCTTGATTTACTTATAGCAGAAAACACATATATCATCGAAATGAATCTTATCATTGGACTAATGCTTGCTACTTTAGGAACTTTCCTTGGTGCTGTTTGGGCTAATGAATCATGGGGTAAATATTGGGGTTGGGATGCCAAAGAAACATGGGCATTAATAATTGTTGTTGCCTATTCAGTTGTACTACACATGAGATTTATACCTAAATTTAATAATAAGTATGCTTTTAATGTAGCAGCTGTCTTAGGCTTTTCAAGTGTCATTATGACTTTTGTAGGAGTAAATTATTATTTATCTAAAGGAATGCATAGTTATGGAGCCGGAGACACTCCTGTATTTCCTCTATGGGCTTGGGGCACGATATTTGCTATATTCATTTTAATATTTGCTGCGGGTATAAAAGAGAAGAAGAATAAAATTGAATTAAAATAATTTTAGTATTAATTAAAAAAAGTAAAAACGATGAAAAAAACTTCAATTGTAATAGCATGTATGCTATTCTTGATGAGTAATGTTTTGCTTGCTCAGAACAAATATGTAGGAGCAGCAAAATGCAAAATGTGCCACATGGGAAAAGGGAAACAGTATCCTATATGGAGTGAATCTAAACATGCAAAAGCATTTGAAACCTTAAAAGGTGATGCAGCTAAGAAAATTGCAACTGAAAAAGGAATTGCAGATCCCTCAACAGATGCAAAATGCTTAAAATGTCATGCTACTGCTGCAACTGTAGATGCTAGCTTAAATGGTGGTATTAAAAATGAAGAAGGTGTTTCTTGTGAATCTTGTCATGGTGCAGGTGATAAATACAAATCACCAATGGTTATGAGAAATCATGATGAAGCAATAAAGAATGGTCTTGTTGTTCCTGACGAAAAATTATGTACAAAATGTCATAATTCAGAAAGTCCAACATTCAAATCATTTGATTTTGTTACTTACCATGCTAAAATAGCTCACAAAAATCCTAAATAAAACTTAATGTATCGGATTGTCATATTGAATGTTTTTAATATTTAATATGACAATCTGATATTATTTTTTATTTATAAAGATCAATACTATATTTTTTACTTTTTCTATATATAGCTACCATCTTTAATAAGTATTTTAGTACCTTTTATCATAAAAATAAAATAAATTTCATAAAATGTTTTAACGTTAAATTAAATTTAAATTTATGCCAAAACAAATACAAAGACTATTAATCGTATTTGCGATTTTTATTAGTTTATTCTTAGTTGCCCGCCATTTTCTTGTCCCAAAAACATTTGGAGATCTTGGGCATTACAGAGCAGATGCACTTAAAGACAATAAAGATCATGAGATGAAATATATTGATACTGCACAATGCTCAACATGTCATACAGATATTAGTAGTATAAAATATGCAGGTGTACACAAAAAGATAAATTGCCAAACTTGTCATGGTGCAGGATCTAAACATATAGGTGATCCAACGAATAATTTATTAGAAAAACCAACTGAAAGAGAGTTCTGTGGTAAATGCCATTCAAAAAATATTGCACGTCCGTCAAGCGTCATAAAACAAATTGATTTAACCAAACATAATATTGGTAATAAATGTGTAAAATGTCATAATCCTCATACTCCTGAAATTAAAATAGTAATTGCAGGTGGTGATAGTAAAAAGGATGATCCCGCAGTATGTATTGCTTGTCACGAAAAGATTAACAATATCAAGATGACCGGCAAACATAAGCCTTTGGCTTGTCAAATATGTCATGGATCGGGATTGGATCATATTAAGGCTCCTTCTACTAAGAATATAACAAAGCCTAGTAAGCGAGAATTCTGCGGTAAGTGTCATGGAAAAGGTCTAGCTCCTGCTTCAAATTTTATCAAGCAAATAGATCTAAAAGAACACAATACTGACGGTAAATGTGTAGATTGTCATATTGCACACAATCCTTTAGAGTTCAAATAATTTATTAATTGATATTAATACATTTAGTATATGGAAACAGACCAAAATAAAAATAAATCAAGAAGAGATTTTTTGATTACAACAACTGCACTTGCCGGAGGTTTTGCATCTTTATTTTTACTTAAACCTTTTAAAGTTTTAGGTGGAGATACCACTGATGTAGTTGCAGCAAAAGATGTAAAGAAATTAGCAGGCAGACCTAAAGAAGACCATTGGTTTGGCTTTGGATTTGATAATAGTTTATGTATAGGTTGCGGCAGTTGTGCTAAAGCTTGTAAAGCTGAAAATAATGTTCCAAAAGAACCATTCTACTTCCGTACCTGGGTTGAGCAATACGTTGTTAAAAATGATGAAACAATTAAAGTTGACTCACCTAATGGTGCAATTGATGGATTAAAACAATCTGTTGATGATAAGGAAGTATTCAAAGCGTTCTTTGTTCCTAAAACATGTAACCATTGTTATAAATCACCTTGTACTCAAGTTTGTCCTGTTGGAGCTACATTTGTAAGTCCTGAAGGAGTTGTACTTGTTGATGAGAAGTATTGTGTAGGTTGTGGTTATTGTGTTCAAGCTTGTCCTTATGGTTGTCGTTATATTCATCCTGTTAAGCATACTGTAGATAAATGTACACTTTGCTATCATAGAATTATGCAAGGAACAGCACCTGCATGTGTTGATGTTTGTCCAACCGGAGCTAGAACTTATGGTGATTTACGAGATAAAACAGGTTCATTGGTAATGTTTATCAAGAATCATAAATGCCGTGTTCTTAAGCCACATCTTAATACCGGTTCAAAACTATTTTATAACGATTTAGCTGAGGAGGTAAGATAATATGGAAAACATAGAACATTTATACAGGGCATTAAGCCAGGTTGACGGATATATTTATCCAAACGAAATAGAATTAAGATGGTCGATACTTATTGTACTTTACCCTTTTATAACCGGACTTGTAGCAGGAGCTTTTATCTTAGCTTCTTTAAATAGAGTTTTTAATGTTAAAGCTCTTAAGCCTACTTATGAAATATCTTTACTTGCTGCTTTCTCTTTTATGTGTGTAGCAACTATGCCGTTAATTTTCCACTTAGGACAACCATTTCGTTTTTATGAAATCATGATGACACCTCATCTTACTTCAGCAATGGCGATCTTTGGTTTTGTTTATCTCTGGTATTTAATGGTTGTACTTTTATTAGAAATCTACTTTGACTATAGACGTGATATGGTATTATGGTCAAATGAAAAGAAAGGTTTACTTAGAATAGTATATAGAATGTTGACTCTTGGTGTTTATGATGTGTCTCCTAAGGCTGTTAAGTGGGATGAAAAAATAGGTTATTTTATCACTGTTGTTGGTATTCCTTCTGCTTTTATGCTTCATGGTTATGTAGGATTTATTTTTGGTTCAGTAAAAGCTAATCCTTGGTGGAACTCAGTAATGATGCCTGTTATCTTTTTGTTTTCAGCAATGGTTTCAGGTATTGCTTTAGTTTTATTCTTATATATGGTAATTACTTGGATAAGAAAGCAGAAATTGGATTTAGAATGTTTGGATGCTATTGGGAAGTATCTCTTTTATATCCTTATTATTGACTTTACTTTAGAATCTTTGGATCAAATTCATAGAATTTATGTTGCAGAAGAATCTTTTGATATAATATCTATTCTCACAACTAAACTATTCTTAACTCTAACCATAGGGCAAGTACTTTTAGGAACATTAGTACCATTGGTAACTTTAGGTTATTTCCAATTTCACAAGCCTAAAGCTATTATCCGCAAAGTAGTATATTTCACATTAAGTATTCTTGTATTAATTGGAATTTTCTGCATGAGATGGAACGTGGTAATTGGTGGACAACTATTCTCAAAAAGTTTCTTAGGTTTTACCACTTACAAAACGAGTTTCTTAGGTGGTGAAGGATTAGGTATTGCAATAATACTTCTAATAATCCCATTTTTGATTCTGGCATTTTTATTATGGTTTTTACCACCATGGAAAAAAGTTCATGATTAACTCTTAAAATTGATTTTATGCATCAGGATGACAACGAAACCAAAACTGACCTTGAAAGCATTTTATCAAAATTATCTTCTCTGGAGGATCGTGTTATTAATTTAGAAGGTTTACTTGGTGTAAGTCATAAACTTTCATTTAATGATACAGTTATTACAGAAGAAGAAAATAATGAAACGTATGTAGATGAAACTACCGATTCTGAATTCAGATTTGAATCCAGAGTCGGTGGATTCGGTTTAGCTTTACTTGGTAGTATAGTATTGTTTTTTGGGATTACTTTTCTTTCTCAATATATTCAAAATACAGGATATCCTCTTTTTTCAGGTATCTTTGGGTATTTATCAGTAATAGGATTTTATTTTTTAGCAGGATTTATTAAAAAGAAAGTAGATCATCTTTCAGAGATGTTTGACGTAATTGGGAAACTACTTCTCTATTATGTAACATTACGACTCCATTACTTTACTGATAATCCATTAATAACTAACGAATATTTTTCATTAGCTTTATTGGTTGGAGTTATAGGTTATCAAGTGTATGTTTCGTTTAAAAAGAATTCGGAATTACATGCAGCTATTGCTTTAATCTTTGCTTTAGGTACAGGTTTTTTAAGTAATAACACTCATGTAATGTTACTGCTAACTATACTTGCATCGGGAGGAGCTGTTTATTTCTTTTTCAAACATGCTTGGAAACGCACATTAATCGTATCTATTTTATTGGTGTATATTAGTTTTCTGATATGGATTTTAAAGAACAGTACTCTTACCGGATTATCTGCACAACTAATATTTACACATCATTATAGTCATTTATATTTATTTGGGTGTGCTTCTCTTTTTTCTTTGATAACATTAGTTCCAAGAAAAGATGTTTTTAAAGAAAACTTTCTGATATTTTCTGTAATACTTAATGGCGTATTTTTTACATTACTATTAGCAATATTAACTTTCTCTTACTTTACTGAAAACTATAAAGAGTTATATATTATAATTTCAATCTTCTGCATGATTTTTTCAATCTTATTAAAATCATTCTCAAAATGGAAATTTGCTCCGGCATTCTTTGCAATGTATGGGTTTATGGCTATTAGTATTTCTATTTATGGTCTATTAAAGCTGCCTTACACTTATTTATTACTATCTATTCAGAGTTTGTATGTAGTTAGTATCGCTTTATGGTTTAGGTCGAAGATTATAGTTTCGATGAATGCTTTATTATTTTTCATGTTATTAATAACTTATTTATTTTCGTCAGCATCTGTCGACAGCATTAACTTTTCTTTTGCTGCTGTAGCTTTACTTTCGGCTAGAATTATTAATTGGAAACGTAAACTTTTAGAAATAAAAACTACACTTATTCGCAATTTCTACCTTATTGTAACTTTTATAATGACATTATACGCTTTATATAAATCGGTACCCGAACAATACGTTACTTTATCGTGGACTATTGCAGCTATTGGATTCTTCTTACTTAGTTTAATTCTTCGAAATATAAAATATAGATGGATGGCAATAGGTAGTATGATTGTTACTGCTTTCTATTTATTTATAATAGATCTTGCAAAAATTTCTATGGTATATAGGATTGTTGCTTTCTTATTCCTGGCAATAATATCAATTACTATTTCATTATATTATGCCAAAGCAAAGAAAACGAATGATACAGAAGAAAAATAAAACGATGTAGTTTAATCTTTTTTATTATGATATTAAAAAAATAAATCGAGTTTAACTCGGTTTATTTTTTTTTGCCCTTAACGAAAGAATTAGGCTTAACTCATAAAGCAACCAAAGTGGAATTGATACTATTACTTGTGTAAACATATCAGTTGAAGGTGTAATAAAACCCGCTACTATAAGAATAATAATGTAAGCATATTTCCTTTGCTTACGCAAAAACTTTGGTGTAATTACACTAATCTTAGTAAGGAAAAGTATAAGTAAAGGTAATTCAAACACTACTCCCATCGAGAACGAAAGCACTGATACTGTTGAAATATACGAACTAATTGTAATATAGTTTTTGATAAGCGGACTTAGTTCATAAGATGCCAGAAAGTTGATTGTGAGAGGTGCTATTACATAATATCCAAATAATACACCAATTGTAAACAAACTTGTAATGTAAAACACAATCCCTCTTGATTGTTTTTTCTCCAGATCAGTTAATGCGGGCTTAATAAACATCCACAACTGATACATTATAAAAGGAAATGCAAGTATTATACCCACAGCAAAAGAGATGACTATATGATAACGGAATTGCCCTCCTATTTCGGTATTAATTAATTGTAATGGAATTTTAGTAACACACAATTCAGGTATGTGCATTATAACCGACAACTTACATAATATCTTATAGGTAATAAAAGAAGGTTCGCTGGGAGCAAGTATTACTTTGTCAAATAAGAATTCTTTGAAAAAAAAGGCTCCAACCGAAAGTATAATCAGTGAGGATAATGAACGGAAAATATATTTTCGAAGGATGTCAACATGACCCCAAAATGTAGTATCGTCTGCCTTTTCACGAATTGAACGATATAAAAAACCCAGCATATACTGTTATTTACTTATATCTTTCTTTTCTTCTTCTTTGTCTTTTTCAGTTTTATGATGGTCATCATAAACGCCTTCTTTAGCTTTGTTAAATTCACTTACGCCTTTACCTATTCCACGCATTAATTCGGGTATTTTTTTGCCTCCAAATAAAACCAGAATAGCAATTAAGATAAGTAATATTTCCTGACCTCCTAAAACTCCTAATATTATTAATGTTGTCATTATAAAAAATTAATTTATTTACTTTAGATACTATTATAAAACCTTTAAAACTTATTAAATACAAAGATAAACTTAGCAAAATAATAATTTACAAAATTACTATTTTTATCCTTAATAACAAAATAACTATAGTCTTGTTCAGTGATAAATATTTTATAGGGATACTTTATAGCTAAAGTGGAGAGTTATATATTAATTTATATTCTAATAACATATACTTTTATTAAAATAATATAGCATACTATAAGAGTTTTGCTTATATTTTTATTTGTAAAGCATTAATCAGCAACAATTCAGACAAGCATTAAATAATTATCACAATCTGATAAATTATCAAGACTTATTAAATAAAAAGCTGCAAAACGATTTAACAAATTGAAGCCAGCAAAATATCTATATTTTGGTCAATGTAACAAGTTGCAGGTAGTAAAATATAAATTTACTCCTTAACGTTTTTTAAATTAAAAAAATAATTTACACCTTTTTAAATCCAAAGTTTTCTAATTTCAATGATAATTCTTCAATCGAAAATGGTTTTAGCATAAACTCATCACATCCTGCCTCTCTTGCCTGATTTTCATCTTCGCTAGATGCTAGTGCTGATAAAGCAAATATTGGTAAATCTTTTCTAAATGCTTTAATTTGTTTTGTAGCTTCTACTCCATTTAATATTGGCATTTTTATATCCATAAAGACAATAGAAATTTCGGGATGCTGCTTACAAATATCAACAGCTTCAATTCCATTTATTGCATGATAAAAATTAGTTGTATATTTTCCTAATATAGCTTCTAAATATATATAATTAGTAAGGTCGTCTTCAGCAATTAATATAACAGGTAGTTTGTCAGATTGCATATTTAAATTGTGAACATCTTTTATATTTTGGTCTGTGTTTTCAGTATAAGGCAAACTAAAATAAAAGGTAGCGCCTTGTCCTTTTATTGATTCAACTCTTATTTGTCCATTTATCAAGCCAAGTAATCCTTTTGCGATAGCCAAGCCCAAACCACTACCTTCAAATCCTCTTGTATCAGTCATATCCTCTTGTACAAAATATTCGAAAATAGCATCCTGTAATTCTTTGTCGATACCTACTCCAGTATCTTTAATAAAAAATTCAATGTTATTGTCTTTTATCTTATAACCTATAGTTATCAAGCCATTAATAGTAAATTTAATTGCATTATGAATTAATTGCGAAAATATATTTTTAAATGCTTTTTTATCAGTTAAAACTGTCAGTTCATCACTATTATCCGGTGTTTGAATATTTAGAATGAGATTCTTTTCGATACATGCATTTATAAAATTGTCTTTCAATTCCTGAAGCTCATTTTTTATATTAAGTGATTTTATATTTAAATCGATATTATTTGAAACTATCAACGAAATATCTAAATAATCACTAACAGTTTTCACAAGTCTTTCGCTTGAGGCCTGGAGCATTGGAATATATTCATTCTTATCAGTCGCAGAAACATCAGGATCAATAAACAAATGAGTTAAGCCTAATATCCCATTTAAAGGAGTCCTTATTTCATGAGAAACATTTTGTATAAAAGATGTTTTAAGCTTATCATTAGCTTCAGCTTTATCCCTAGCAATAATAAGTTCTTTGTTAGTTTTTTCTAATTCAAAAGTTCTTTCTTTTACTTTTTCTTCAAGTAAATGATTATTATTTTCGAGTTGTTGATATAAATAACGAGTTTCAAGTAAGTTTTTTATTCTTAACAAGACCTCCATAACATCAAATGGTTTTATCAAGAAATCCTTAGCACCACCGGTTAAAGCTTTTTGTTTCGCCTCTCTAGTAATATCGGCAGTTAAAACTAAGATTGGCAAATACGAGCCTTCGGGTATTATTGTTTTAAGTTGTTCCAATATTTCAAATCCCGAAAGATAAGGCATTGCCAAATCTAATAAAATTAAATCAGGCTTATAACTCAAAAACGTATCTAATACTTCACGCGAATCAATTATAGATTTTAAGTTAGTAAAAGTATTTATCTCGAGCAAATCTACTAAAACATCTATATTAGATTGCTGATCATCAACAATTAATATTTTCGCATTCTTTAAAGTCAAGTCAAACATAATCTATATTATTAAATAAATATTATTACAACACATTTTTACTTTAACAATTAACAATTAATAATTAATAATTAATAATTAATAATTAACAATTAATAATTAATAATTTCACTTCCAACTTTAGGCATTTTAGGCACTTTAAGTACTTTAGGCACTTCTCCCCATTCATAATTCATAATTTTTCTTCAAACTCTAGGCACTTCTCTTCACCCATTTATCTATTTCATTTAAGAAAGTAATTATATCTAGAGGTTTAGTTATATAATTTTTTGCTCCTGCATTCATCATCTCTTTAATTTGTTTCGGCATAGCATCAGCACTCAGTATAACTACGGGAATATCTTTTGTATTATTATTTTCTTGAAGTTGTTTTAAAACTTCACTTCCATGTATATCCGGAAGATCAAGATCCAAAAGAATAAGATTAGGTGAATATTTAAACGCCAGTTGAACGGTATGTACTCCTAATGAATCCGTAAGAAGTTTAATATTTGGCCTTTCAGACAAAAGGATTTCTTCCACCAACTCAAAACTGGCGATATTATCTTCTATATAAAGTATCGTCCCTTTATTACTACTATTTTCAATTGTTTCTATTGAATTATTTTCTACCTCTTCTTCAATATCCACCTCTTCAACATAAAGAAATTCAAACCAGAAAGTAGTTTCTTCACCCGCAATACTTTCAACACCTATATTCCCTCCCATTGCTTCTACAAGTTTTTTTACAATAGATAAACCTAATCCTGTCCCTTCAATTCTACTATCATTATTACCTAATCGTTCAAATGGATTAAAGAGCTTAGGTATTTCTTCTTTAGAAATGCCTAAACCGGTATTTGTAATTGAAATTCTAATATAATTTTGGTTATCAATTGTAGGAGGAAGTTTTTCAGTTTTAACAACAACTTTACCATTCTCAATATTATATTTAATGGCATTGTTTAGCAAATTAAGAAGTATTTGTTTTAATCTTAAACGATCGGAAGAAATATACATATAGTTATCGGGCGAATCAATAAATTCAACATCTATGCCTAATGATACAGCTTGAGGCATAATAATCTCAATCATTTCATTAATCATTTTATTTAATTTAACAGCTTCGTATGAAAAAGTTGTCCTCCCTGCTTCGATACCCGAAATGTCGAGCACTTCATTTATTAAACTTAGTAAATGAGTACTACTATTTAAAATATGATTGATACCAATCTTTTGTTTTGGATTAAGTTCACCCATATTAAGCAATTGACTAAAGCCTATTATCGAATTCATAGGAGTTCTTAATTCGTGACTCATCCTCGAAAGAAACTCACTCTTTTCAAAGTTCGCTTTTTTAGCTTCATTCAAAGCCTCTTTAAGTTTCTCTTCTATTATTTTACGTTCAGTAATGTCAATAAAAGTAACTACAGCCCCCTTTATTTCCCCATGAATAAAAAGAGGATACGACCAATATTCGCAAGGAAAACAGCTTCCATCTGCCCTCCATAACACTTCGTCAACTACATGAGATCTTGTTTCTTCTTTAAAAGCTTTAAAAATAAAACAATCTTTTACATTCATAGCACTTCCATCAGCACACGAATGATGAATTAGATCATGCATATTCTTACCATGTAATTGCTCAAAATCTTCATAGCCTAGCGTCTTTATACATGATATATTTGTAAAAGTACAATTGCCATTCATATCAATACCATAAATTGATTCAGCAGCAGAATTAAGCAATAACATGAAACCCTCTCTACTTTGGTTAAGATCAGAAGTTAATTGTTCGGCTATCTCATTTGCTCTTTGACTGGTTGACAGCAATGATAGAATTAAAAAAAACAACAAAACACTAATAACTATACCAGAAAAAAATACAACTAAAATTTTGTTGTAAAAATATATATTACCAACTGTAGGTTGCGTAAAAAACAGTATCCATTTAGTTCCATTAAAATTAACTGGAAGCATAAGCTCACGAGAAGATAAATCTTTGTGATTTATGCTATCCTCACTCTGTGTGTCGAATAATAAATTATTTTTACAGATACTATCGTCATAAATCTGTAAATGTATTCTTCCATCAATTTTTAAATCCCATTTTCCAAGAATACCCTGCATTAAATCGTTCATACGATGCGGACTGTAAACCCAACCTTTGATAGCAGCTCTGCGTTGTTCGACAGTATTTACGGCCATACCTTTTTTAAATACCGGAACATACATTAACGTACCTGACTGCACATCTTTGTTGGTCTCCTGTACTAATAACACCTTACCCGAAAGACTTACAATATCACTATCACGAGCATACTCCATAGCTTTTCTGCGTATTGGTTCCGAATACATATCATATCCAAAAGCTCGCAAATTTCTACCTTCGAAAGGTTCTAAATAAATTATAGAAGTATAAAAAGGTCGATCACCGGTAGGCTTAACAGTATAATCAGGGAATCCATTCTTACGTGTAGTTTGGATATGTTGTTGTAATTCATTTTTAGAAATCAACATCGAATATCCAAAACCTAGAACTCCCGGTAACTCTTTTCGTATATTTGATTCATCGTAAAACTTCTTCCATTCATTACGAGTTACTGAATCAGATGCCTCAACAAATGCAGAACCCGCTCGTAATACCTCTGCCTGTGACTGAAGTCTTGTAAATACTTTTACATTTAACTCTTTGCAAACTTCTTCATAGTCTTTTTTAAGATTCATTTCAACACTTCGTTTAGTATAAATAGTAACATATATAGTAAGAATTATTCCTACTATAAGAATTGCTAAAGCTTTAAAAAGATTGTTGATCGAAGCTATTTTATTTTCAGATCGAAATATCATATTATTTTATTTTTTTGTATACTATTCATAATTTAATAATTTACATATCTCCATCCTGACAGGTTTTTCCGTTCTATCAGATGTAAATCTCCAAAGACATTTATAACTGTCAGTATATAAAACCCGACAAGAGTTAAATATTCTTCATTCATATTTCATAATTAACTTTACTTTCCGTAATTCGTAATTCGTAATTCGTAATT
>JBAXLO010000086.1:0-17069 GCA_037134755.1 Bacteroidota bacterium
TGATGCTAGATTTGAATAAACTGATGCAAGCTGCACAATAGCTTATGCTAGTTGTAAACAAACTTATGCTAGTTGTGAAATAACTACTATTATTTGCAAAACAATTAAAATTAGTTGCTAAATAATTACATTTAGTGTTGAAAAAGAAGAAATTAGTTATGAAGAAAAAAGATTGACAACGGGGCTTAGTAATCTTATTATATCCGGAAGTTGATACGTTTTCTTGGACCGGGAGTTTAGTAGCAGTGGTCAAGCAACGCGATCTTATCGCAAGAATGAGATTACAAATTTTTCATTAGTATTATGCCTTTTTTATAAATTGATTTAATTTTCAGCAAAATTAATTAAATAAATGGATATATCATTTAAATTAATGAAAAAGTAAATCTTTTATTTTAATGAAGAAAAATAAGGCTAGTATTAAATTAAAAAGTATCTTTGTAAAAAAATAAAATAAAAAAAGGTTACTGACAAATGGCATAATTTATGCGGAATTTAATGACCAAATTGAAATAATCAACAATAAATAAACTTTAATAAAATGACTAATAAAGATAAACTTATTGATCAACCAATGAAATGGTATCATTACGTTGCTGCATTCTTTGCAGGAGGGTTTTTAACAAACGCGATTCCACATTTAGTTAATGGAATTTCCGGAAACGCTTTTCCTTCACCATTTGCTAACCCTCCGGGTCAGGGGCTTTCGTCTCCTCTTGTTAATGTTTTATGGGCATTATTTAATTTACTTATCGGATATTTACTTTTTAGAGTTAGTAAGATAAATTCAAAAAGTAAAATAGGATTGATCTTATTTTTTGTAGGAATAATAGCTATAAGCATTATGAGCAGTATTACATTTATGGATAAATTAAAATAAATGATCGCGTAAAGCAGAAATTAAAACGAAAATCAATATAACAATTAAAATAATATAATGGAAGACAATTCAAACAAAGCTACTGGCAATGTGCCGGCAAAGGATATAACACCAAAAGTTATAGGTATAGGTGGGATCTTCTTTTACACTGACAATCCTGACAAAACAAAAGAATGGTACACCAAAAACTTAGGCTTAGAAATCAATGATTGGGGTTCTTCGAGTTTTGAATTTAGAAATATTAACAAACCCGAGGAAGTTGGCTCTCTGCAATGGAGTCCTTTCAATAAAAGGGATGAATATTTCGCGCCATCAAAAAAGGAATTTATGATTAATTATCGAGTTCAGAATATCGAAGGACTCATTGCCAAACTCAAAGAAAACGGAGTTACAATAGTCGACGAAATTGTGACCTATGACTTTGGTAAATTTATACATATTATGGATGCAGAAGGCAACAAGATTGAACTCTGGGAGCCAGTTGACAAAATAAAATAGACTAAACAAACTAGGTGTATTATAATCAATAATAAATAAGGAGAAAAAATTATGTTTTTAAATGGGAAAACAGCACTTGTAACAGGTGCAAGTAGAGGAATAGGAGCAGCATCAGCATTGAAACTATCTGAGTATGGTGCAAAAATAGCAATAAATTATAATAATAGTGCTGATAAAGCTCAGGAATTGGTTGATACTATTAGTAAAAATAATGGTAAAGCAATTGCTGTTAAAGCTAATATCTTTGATCAAGTTGAATCGGAAGAAATGGTAAAGGAGGTTGTAAAACAATTTGGTAATATTGATGTATTGGTCTTAAATGCCGGAGCTAGCTTTAAAGTAGCACCATTTATGGAACAATCATGGGAAGATTTTGAGAAGAAAATACTAAATGAAATTAAAGCTAGTTACTGGACAATAAAAGCAGTACTTCCTTCGATGATAGAACGTAAATCAGGATCAATTATAATTGTTTCAAGTGGTTCGTCAAGAAGACCAAGTCCCGGTTTCTCGACTCATACAACTGCTAAATCAGCTTTAGATGGTTTTGCAAAATCATTGGCATTTGAGCTGGGACCTATAGGAATAAGAGTAAATGTGATAGCTCCCGGACTGACTGATACAGATGCTACAAGTTTTTGGTCGCAAGGACATAAAGAGATGGTAGCTAATATGAGTCCAATGCGTAGAATAGGAATGCCTGATGATATAGCCGGAGCTGTATTGTTTTATGCTTCAGATGAATCAAAGTTCATTACAGGGAATTATCAACCCGTAAACGGTGGTGCAATAATGTTATAAATAATAAGCGGTTTGGAAGCCAATTCACCTCGGCTTTGCTCGGTGACCCCATTATATAAGGTCATCGAGCAGAGTTTCAAATACCATTATTACATTAAATTGTACCACAAAATACCTAATCAGAATACCCTAGTTAAAAAACGTAATTCGTAATTCGTAATTCGTAATTAAATTTCCAGTCTTTCTCGCCAAAAATTGTTACTTTTGTCAGGTTTTTAATAAGATTTACTGCCATTTCCTGACAAAATGTCAGAGATTTGTCATTGGCAGTAGATTTGATAAGATGATATTTGGGAAATAATGTCTATTAATAAGCAAATAATGTTTAATATATTCAAAGATATGTCTGATAAAGAAAAGAAGAACGAAGAAGTTGAAGAAGTAGAAGAAAATCAACAAGAAGAAGGCGCTGAGGCTAAGGATAAAAAAGAGAAGAAGAAAGAAAAACACGAGCCTAAGAAAACCGAAAAAGAAAAGTACGAAGAAACGATTACAGAACTTAATTATAAGATAGCTGAACTAAATGATAAACATTTACGTTTATATTCGGAATTTGATAACTATAGAAAACGTACTTCAAAAGAAAGAATAGAGCTGAGTAAAACAGCATCTGAAGAGATGATATTAAATCTGCTTCCTGTGCTGGATGATTTCGAAAGAGCTATGAAAGCTATCGAACCTAACGAACAAACTGCAACTTTGCGCGAAGGTGTGGAGTTGATTTATAATAAAATGTACACAATGCTTCAGGCAAAAGGATTGAAACCTATGGAAAGTATAGGTACAGAATTTGATCCTGAAATTCATGAAGCAATTGCGCAAATACCTGCTCAGGATGACGAAAGTAAAGGTAAAATAATTGATGAAGTTGTTAAAGGTTATTATCTTTACGAGAAAGTTATCCGTCATGCAAAGGTAGTTGTGGCAATTTAATATTATAGAAATAAATAATAATGGCAAAAAGAGATTATTACGAAATACTGGGAGTATCGAAGAATGCTTCGGAAGCTGAATTAAAGAAAGCTTACAGACAGAAAGCTATTCAATACCACCCTGATAAAAACGAAGGCGACAAAGCATCGGAAGAGAAGTTTAAAGAAGCTGCCGAAGCTTACGAAGTGTTAAGCGATAAAGATAAACGTGCACGTTACGACCAGTTTGGACATGCAGGTGTAGGCAGTGGTGCTTCCGGTTTTGGTGGCGGCGGTGGAATGAATATGGATGATATCTTCAGTCATTTCGGCGATATCTTTGAAGGAGCATTTGGTGGTGGAGGCTTCGGTGGATTTGGTGGTGGAAGCCGATCAAGAGGTAGAAGAGTCAACAAAGGAAGTAATCTCCGTGTTAAGGTGAAACTTACGATGGAAGAGATAGCCAAAGGTGCCGAAAAGAAAATTAAAGTTAATAAATATGTAGGTTGTAAACCATGTAAAGGTACAGGTGCTAAAGATGGTTCAGGATATAATACTTGTTCAACTTGTCGCGGAACCGGTCAGGTTACCAGAGTTACAAATACTATTTTAGGTCAGATGCAGACTTCTTCCCCTTGCCCTACTTGTGGTGGTGAGGGACAAACTATTGCTCATAAATGTGTGGAATGTCATGGCAATGGGATTGTAAATGGCGAAGATGTGATCACAATCAATATCCCTGCAGGTGTTGCCGAAGGTATGCAATTATCGGTTAGTGGCAAAGGAAACGCAGGAGCAAGAAGCGGTGTTAATGGTGATTTAATTATATTGATAGAAGAGGTTGAACACGAACATCTAAAACGTGACGGACAGAATCTTTTATACGATCATTATATTAGTTTCCCAGAGGTGGCTTTGGGTACTTCAATAGATATTCCAACCCTTGATGGAAAGGCAAGAATTAAGATAGATGCCGGTACACAGGCAGGCAAAGTCCTTCGTTTAAAAGGTAAAGGTTTACCCGATGTTAATTCTTATGGAAGAGGTGATCTTTTGGTTAATATTAATGTTTGGACTCCTAAGAATCTAACTAAAGAAGAAAAGACTATACTCGAAAAACTAATGAATTCTCCTAATTTCAAACCCAATCCTGATAGCAAGGATAAAGGATTCTTTGAAAGAATGAGAGAAAACTTTCACTAAAATATAAAGATATATGTACCTATTCTCAGCTCAGAATATTACAAAGAAATATGCTGCACATGTAGCGCTTAACAACGTTAGTATTGATGTTCCCGAACAGAGTATCTTCGGGTTATTAGGTCCTAATGGCGCAGGCAAAACTTCTTTAATAAGGATTATAAATCAAATAACAGCTCCTGATGAGGGAGCTTTGTTTTTTAATGGTGAGAAGCTCTCGCCTAAGCATGTTAGCATGATTGGTTATCTTCCCGAAGAAAGGGGATTGTACAAGAAGATGAAGGTTGGCGAACAGGCTTTGTATCTTGCACAATTAAAAGGTACGACGAAACAGGATGCCATGAAAAAGCTTAAATATTGGTTCGAGAAGTTTGATATACTTAATTGGTGGGATCGTAAAGTTGAAGAACTATCGAAAGGGATGCAACAAAAGGTTCAGTTTATTATTACCATTTTGCATGAGCCTACGCTACTAATCTTTGATGAACCTTTCAGTGGTTTTGATCCTATCAATGTTAATCTATTGAAAGAGGAAATCCTTAAGTTAAGAGACAACGGTGCTACTATTATTTTCTCTACACATAATATGTCGTCTGTTGAGGAGCTTTGTGATAACATTGCTTTGATCAATAAATCAAATAAGATACTCGATGGCAAAGTTCATGAGATAAAGAATACGTATAAAGCTAACATCTTTGAAGTAGGTTATACTGGTTTAAATGATAATATTGCTACTATCCTTCCAAGTGGTTTTGATATTATAAATCAAACTACTATTAATGGTATTAAGCATGCTGAGATTAAAATCCCTCTTACATCTACCTCTAATTATCTATTAAATAGTTTGCTTCCTCACATTGCAATTGTTTATTTCTCTGAGATACTTCCAACGATGAATGATATCTTTATTCAGAAAGTTAATGAACAGAACAATCTTATTAATACTCAAAATAGTTAAGTTATGAAGAAGATTTTATTAATAATCAAACGTGAGTATTTGAGTCGTGTAAGGAAGAAATCATTTATCATAATGACTATTCTTGGTCCTGTTTTGATGGCTTCTATCTGGATTATTCCTTTCTTTATTGCCACCATGAGCGACGAAAAGAAAGTAGTGGCTGTAGTTGATGAAACGGGTATCTTTACTGATAAATTTAAGTCAACAGATAAAGTATTCTTTGTTACAAATGATAATCTAGATAAGGCTAAAGAAGACCTTAAAACAGATAAGTTTACAGCAGTTCTGTATATTCAGAAACCTACTTATTCGATACCTACAGATGCTCTTTTGTTTTATTCAGATAAATCTCCGGGGATAGTTACTCAGAGTTATATATCAAATGAAATGCAGACGATTCTAAAGAATAATCTCTTAGTAAATGCTCACAATATTTCTAAAGAGGATTTTGATCTTATCAATCGTACTAATATAAAGCTTAACACAGAAGATATTCGGACAGGGGAGAAGAGTTATACAGAGATTAAAACTGGCTTAGGTATCTTTTCAGGGATACTTATTTACTTCTTTATTTTCTTGTTTGGATCTCAGGTTATGCGTGGTGTTATCGAAGAAAAGACAAGCCGTATAGTTGAAGTTATTATTTCTTCTGTCAAGCCTTTTCAGTTGATGATGGGTAAAATTGTGGGTGTTGCAATGGTTGGTCTTACGCAGTTTGCATTATGGGTAATACTTACAATGTCTATTGTTACTACCTTGCAAGCAAGCTTCCCTAATGTATTTAATGGTCATAAAACGGAAAAAACATATACAGCAGGACAAAAGATTCCTACTGCTGATCAAATTCAGCTAGAGAAACTACAGAAAGAAGAGATTACGCAAGTAATCCAAGGACTATTCTCAGTTAATTATGTGGCGATGATAGGTGCATTCTTATTCTATTTCTTAGGAGGTTACTTATTATATGCTTCTTTATTTGCTGCAATTGGCTCAGCTGTAGACAACGAGGCCGATACGCAACAGTTCATGATGCCGATTACCATACCATTATTATTCTCAATTATAATGTCTCAGTTTGTAATCAATAACCCCGACGGGCCGGTTGCTTTCTGGCTATCCATTATCCCATTGACTTCACCAATAATAATGATGGTAAGGATTCCTTTCGGTGTCCCAATGATACAAGTTGCACTATCAATGTCGTTATTAGTAATAGGTTTTATAGCCAGCACTTGGTTAGCAGGCAAGATATATCGTACCGGAATATTAATGTATGGAAAGAAAGTAAGCTATGCAGAGGTTTGGAAATGGCTAAGGTACAAAGGTTAATTATGAATTAACAATTAATAATTAATAATTAAGGAATAAACTTCTCAACTCTACTCCCTCTCCTCTTAGGAGAGGGTTGGGGTGAGGTCAAAAAGAATATATGTCAAAAATATTAGTAATAGACGATGAAAAAAGTATTCGCAATACTTTAAAAGAAATACTTGCTTACGAAAAGTACGAAGTAGATGATGCTGCCGACGGAAAGATTGGTTTAGAGCTTGCTACTAATAATAAGTACGATGTTATTCTTTGTGATATTAAGATGCCCGGCATGGATGGCATTGAAGTTCTTGAGAAGTTGATGGAGTTTACTGATACTCCAATTGTAATGATTTCGGGACATGGCAATATTGATACTGCTGTTGAAGCTATTAAGAAGGGTGCATATGATTATATCTCCAAGCCTTTGGATTTAAACCGTCTGTTAGTTACTGTTCGTAATGCTCTTGATAAAGCTGTTTTAGTTGCCGAAACAAAGATATTAAAACGTAAGGTTAGCAAGGCTTATACGATGGTTGGCGAATCAGAAGCTATTAATAATGTTAAGAATATAATTGAGCGTGTTGCCCCGACTGATGCCAGAGTATTGATTACAGGTAGCAATGGCACAGGTAAAGAACTTGTTGCTCGTTGGCTGCACGAGAAAAGTAACAGGGCACAAGGTCCTTTTGTTGAAGTTAATTGTGCTGCTATTCCTTCTGAGCTTATTGAAAGCGAATTATTCGGACATGAAAAGGGTTCTTTTACTTCGGCTATCAAACAACGCAAGGGTGACTTTGAGCAAGCTACAGGTGGTACTCTTTTTCTTGATGAGATTGGTGACATGAGTCTTTCTGCGCAGGCTAAAGTGTTAAGGGCATTGCAGGAAAACAAAATTACACGTGTAGGTGGCGAAAAAGATATTACTGTTGATGTGCGCGTAATAGCTGCTACTAACAAGAATCTTAAAGAAGAAATTGCCAGAAATAACTTCCGTGAAGACCTGTATCATCGTTTGAGTGTTATCGTTATTAATGTCCCCACCCTAAACGAAAGAGCTGACGACATTCCTTTGCTTGTTGATTATTTTATTACTGATATCTGTCAGAACCAGGGCCGACCTGCTTTACAGATTACCGAAGATGCTTTATCTGAGCTAAAGAAGATTGAATGGACCGGTAATATCCGCGAACTCCGCAACGTAATGGAACGTCTAACTATTCTTTGCGACAATGTTATCGAAGGCAAAGACGTTATTAAATACGCCCAACCTCTTAAGATGTAGATGATAAGAATGCCTAAAATGCCTAAAGTTTAAAGTGCCTAAAGTTGAAGAAAACAATGATACTTTTGGCTATCATGAGGATATTAAACCTAAGCTTGTTCATACGGGCTTAGGTTTTTCTTTTATATGAGTTTAAGATGTCATTACTACTTCGACTTTCTATAGATCACTCTTCAATCATATGTATCGTTTTTTATCATTCTTATAACTTCAAGTACTTTAAGTATTTCAAGTACTTGAAGTACTTAATACGTAAAACACTTAATTTATTATTAAGTAATATTTGTATAATCAAATAAGATTAGATACTTTTGTTGCGTGAAAACAATCACGAACAAAATAATTAATCTGATATGAAAATTAGAACATTACTAAGATTTATTCCCGTCACATTACTACTGATGTGTCTGTCGACGGTAACTTTTGCACAGCTTAGTCCAAGCAATCTACTTGATGGCAGGATACTTAACGAGCAGCAATACAACAAAGCCATTCATATAATGGCGATGTTACTTATTGGATTTGGTTTCCTTATGGTGTTTGTAAGGAAGTATGGACGTTCGGCACTTACAGCTACTTTTTTGTTAGTAAGTACATCTCTTCCTATCTATTATTTAATTAAGAGCAAAGGTGTTACCGGCATGGTAGAAACACAGATACAGATGCTTATACTTGCTGAGTTTGCTGCAGCTAGTTTGTTGATTACTGCTGGAGCGGTGTTAGGAAGGTTAAAGATGCCGCAATATATACTATTGGGCATACTGTTTGTTCCTTTTTACATGTTCAATGAGTGGGTTGTGTTGGGTGGAGGTCTTGGGCTTATACCTGCCGGAGCAGTTGTAGATACCGGTGGTTCAATTGTTATCCATGCTTTTGGGGCTATCTTTGGTTTAGGTGTTGCGCTTACGATGACAACTAAACAGGAGTTCGAAAAGACTATAGAAACCGATGCTACCAGCGACCGTTATTCTATGTTGGGGAGTATGATATTGTGGGTGTTCTGGCCAAGTTTCTGTGCTGCTTTGGTAACTCCTGAGCAAATGCCTCACACTGTTATTAATGTAATATTTGCTTTATGTGGTTCAACGCTTGCTACCTACATCAGTTCGGTAGGTTTGCGTAAGAAGATGAGTATTGCCGACATTGCCAATGCTGCTTTAGCAGGAGGTGTTGCAATTGGCTCTACCTGTGCGGTTGCCAGTCATAGTATGGCTATTATCATTGGTATTATGGCAGGAGGTTTATCTACATTAGGTTTCGCCGTTATCCAATCCTATCAGCAAAAATGGATGAAACTTATTGATACCTGCGGTGTAACCAATCTTCACGGAATCCCCGGTTTGTTTGGTGGTTTGGTAGCAGTGCCTATTGTTCATGGTATTAATATGTCGGGGCATATGGCAGGCATTGGTTTTACTATTGTTGTTGCGTTTGCTACGGGTATGATCACCGGAAAGGTATTGCCATTGCTGGGACGAAAGACGGAAGCTTACGACGACATAGATGAGTTTATTGAAGCTGCCGAAGAGTAGGCTATTAGGCTATTAGCTGTTTAGACATTTAGGTTTATATATAGCATCCTTATTGGATGAATAGTCTTTAAATAAGATAATAAAAGCCTTCATTATTAATGTAATGAAGGCTTTTATTATGTCTTTACGGGAGTATTATCCTTTGAATCTCTTGTTGACTATGTCTTTACAGACTGGCATTATGTTAAAACGACTGTTGCTGTAGGATATTCCGGTTAGCTGTTCCAAACCGCTTACCGGATATATAGATTCCGTAGAGAAGTTGCATGCAACGTCTAATTTGGTTCGTTTGACAATGAAGACGTTGCATGCAACATCTCTACTTATGGTACATAAGCCGAAATAGGATCCGACCACTCTGATTGTCCGCCTTCTACTGCATAGCAAGAGCGAGTCCATACTTTTTTTCCTGATATTAGTCCCGTCCAGGTAAATTTACCGGGGTTGCTCATTTTTTGAGGTAAATAACCAAGCTCTGTTGGTGGATCATAACACACCTGATGAGAAACTCCACTACATCTTGCGTGTGGATTGTAATAAATATCAATAGCTCCTACATAAGTGGAGCTTTTTGCTGAATGTTTAGCTCTTACACCGTGTACTACGGGTATTGAACATTCAAAACCACTTTCGATAACTGCTGTTTTATCACCTGCTGCTACCGAGTTTACAAAATTGACAAGCAACTTTAAGGTAGCTCTTGCCTTTATTAAAAAATCGTGATAAGCAGCTATTGCAAGCTCATCACCACTTCTGGAAGCTAATTTTTTTGCTCTTCCTTCTTCTGCCAATGCTACAATAGCAGCTGCTGCTACCGGAGAATGGGTGTAGCGAAGGCTTATGGTAAACCCTCTTCCAACATCTTCTAATGTGCTGATAACACCTTCGTCTGTTGTTTTTGACGAATTAAATTTTGCTTTGAAGTAACTCATGGTTTTCGAAATTAAATTATTATTAATAGATTAATGTTATGATTATAATTGTTTTTAAATATTTTTGCTTGTCATTACTAATGCTTTATTATAGATATACAGGGGCAATGAAATTAATGTCCATGCGGAAGTATTGCACCCTAAACATCTATTAGCAATAGCAATATATAAATTTATAAATGCGTTTGGTGTAAATTTCTTTCTTAAATTCTCGCTACTTTTAGCTTTATTATTTGATAAAAACACTTCTGTTACATCCGCTATGCCGAGCGTTGCATTCGTATTACCGAGCGTCGCATCCGCTATGCCGAGCGTTACATCCGTAATGCCGAGCGTTACATCCGTAATGCCGAGCGTTACATCCGTAATGCCGAGCGTTACACTTGGATGAGCTGTTGCTACAGATGTATATACGGGAGTACCATCTGTACTAGCATCTGTTACAATCGTATAAGCGGATGTTACGGACGTATAAGCGGATGTAACGGATGCATGAGCAAGCGTTACATTTGTGTTTTTTACAGCTGCAAAAGGATTAGTTGGTTGATATCTAGTGTTGTGTAAATCTGACTTAAGATTTGTGCAAGCACCACAGGTTTTTGAACCCTCGGCCGTTGTGGAAATATTCCTCGATATTGTGCATATTGACATTATATATTTTACACTATTTTTATAAGATGTAGGCGAATTACACTTAAAAATAATGACCTCACAAAAGTACAGATAAATTTGATGTGTATGCAAATTTAGTTATTAACAAAATTTAAGAAATTTAACAGCGAAGTGTAGTGCTTACGTAGTTGCCCTGTTGATAAAATTATTATTAATCTAATTAAACAAATTTATTTTAAAAATTAAACACTCATTTACCGTTAACTTGTCAATTGTTACCGTTAACTGATTTATTTTAATTATTATTGTTATTTATTTGCATTCAGCTTCAGAATGTAGTATCTTTACACTTTTATTTTCAATCTATAAACAATTTATAAATATCACTATGAAAAAGATTTACGTACTAATTTTAGCTGCAATTTTTACAATAAGCATTACAAAGGCACAATGGCAACAAACAAATGGTCCTTTGGGAGGTAATATTAAGTCTTTTGCCATTAGTGGAAGCAATATTTTTGCAGGGACTTATGGCGGTGGGGTATTTTTATCCACAAATAATGGTATGAGTTGGAATGCTGTTAATAATGGGTTAACAAATACTACTGTTCGAGCATTAGCTGTAATCGGAACAAATATCTTTGCAGGAACTAACGGAGGAGTATTTTTATCCACTAATAATGGCACTAATTGGACTGCTGTGAATAATGGTTTAACAGATACAAATGTTTATTCATTTGCTGTAATTGGAACAAATCTTTTTGCAGGAACTGTTGGAATGGGAGGCGGAGTATTTTTATCCACCAATAATGGCTCAAGTTGGACTGCTGTAAATAATGGAATAACATTAACAAGTTCTTATGTTTATTCACTAGCAGTAAGCGGATCTAATATTTTTGCAGGAACTGAGGGAGGTGTATATATATCCACTAATAATGGCGCCAATTGGACTGCTGTGAATAATGGTTTAATAGATAGCACTAATGGTATTTATTCATTAGTAATAAGAGATACAAATCTTTTTGCTGCTACTTATGGTGGAGGAGTTTTTTTATCCACTAATAATGGCATCAATTGGACTGCTGTGAATAATGGTTTAACAAATCCTAATATTGTATCATTAGCAATAAGCGACACAAATCTTTTTGCTGGAACTCAGGGTGGTGGAGTGTTTTTATCCACCAATAATGGAGCAAGTTGGACTTCTGTGAATAATGGATTAACAGATTCGATTCTTTCCTCATTAATAGTAAGTGGAACAAATATCTTTGCAGGTACTTATGGCGGTGTATTTTTATCCGATATTAATAACATCAATTGGACTGTTATGAATAATGGGTTGTTAACTACAAATGTTTTGTCTTTAGTTGTTGACGAGGCAAATCTTTTTGCAGGAACTGATTGTGGAGTATTTTTATCCGACAATAATGGCACCAATTGGACTGCTGTGAATAATGGATTAACAAATAATATCGTATTTTCATTTGCTGTAAGCGATACAAATCTTTTTGCAGGAACTGAAGGAGGAGTATTTTTATCCAACAATAATGGTATCAACTGGATTTCTATGAATAATGGATTATTCGTGAATCCAAATATTAGTTCATTCGCAGTAAGTGGCACAAATCTTTTTGTAGGAACTACTCATGGAGTATTTTTATCTACCAATAATGGTATAAATTGGACTGCTGTGAATAACGGGTTAACAAATACTTGGATTCAATCATTAGCAGTATTTGATACAAATTTATTTGCAGGAACTTGGGGTGATGGAGTATTTTTATCTACCAATAATGGCACTAATTGGACTGCTGTAAATAATGGGTTAACGAATCAATATATGGAAGTATTAGCTTCAAAAGGAAACATCATTTTTGCAGGAACTGAAGGAGGAGGAGTGTATTTAACCGCAAATAATGGCATCAATTGGACTTCTATAAATAATGGGATAACATGTACTGAAATTACATCATTTGCAGTAAGCAATGCAATTTTATTTGCAGGAACATATGGAGGAGGAGTATTTTTATCCACCAATAATGGAATAAACTGGATTAATGTGAATAATGGGTTAATTAATACTAAAATTAATTCTTTAGCAGTTGACGATACATATTTATATGCAGGTACTTCAGGAAATGGAGTTTGGAAACGTCCTCTTTCTGAAATTATAGGGATTAAAGAAAACTCATTAAATTGTAACATTTCCATTTATCCCAACCCTACTTCTGACAATCTAACAATAGAAACCAATTCTACAAAAGAGCAAAAACTAGAGATACTTAACCTTATCGGGCAAACCGTATATACTTCTGCAATAACAAAAAAAGCAGTCGTAAAGACAGGAGCATTTGCAGGTGGAGTATATTTTATTAAGCTATCAACAGACAAAGAAACTGTGGTTAAGAAGTTTGTAAAAGAATAGAAAAAGGATTATGAATTATAAATTATGAATTATGAATGAATTAAAAAATAAATAATTGACACTATGAAAAAGATTTACGTATTAATTATTGTATTCTTATTAATGAATATTGCAAAGGCACAATGGGTACTAACAAGCCTAGATAGTAGTTATATACGTGCATTAGCCATTAAAGGTGACACAATTTTTGCAGGAATTAATGGAGGAGGCGTATTTTTATCTACTAATAATGGTACGAGTTGGACTGCTGTGAATAATGGGTTAACTAATTTAAATATTTATTCATTAGCAATATGCGGAACAAATATCTTTGCTGGAACTGCAGGTGGTGGAGTATTTTTATCCACTAATAATGGTACGAGTTGGACACCTTTGAATAACGGGTTGACAAATTTGTATATTTATCCATTTGCAGTAAGTGGAACAAATCTTTTTGCAGGAAGTACGAATGAAGTATTCATATCCCCAAATAATGGTGCGAACTGGTATGCTGATGGATTAACAGGTAAAGTAGTGCAAACATTAGCAGTAGTCGATTCAAATCTTTTTGCAGGTACTTGGGGAAGTGGAGTGTTTTTATCCACTAATAACGGCACTAGTTGGACTGCTGTGAATACTGGTTTAACTAATACACAAGTCGGTGCATTTGCTACTAGTGGCAACAATATTTTTGTAGGAACTAATGGAGGAGGCGTATTTTTATCTACTAATAATGGTACGAGTTGGACTGCTAAGAATAATGGGTTAACAGATTTGTATATTTATTCATTCGCAATAAGTGGCAGCAATATTTTTGTAGGAACTAATGGAAGTGGAATGTTTTTATCCACCAATAATGGTGACAATTGGACTGCTGTGAATAATGGGTTAACAGATATGTTTATGTTTTCGTTAGCAATAAGCGAAACAAATATCTATGCAGGAGGAGTGATAAGTGGAGTATGGAGAAGATCAATTTCAGATATCTTAGGGATAACAGAAAACAATTTAATTAACATTTCTATTTACCCCAACCCCACTAAAGACAATCTAACAATAGAAACCAATTCTACCAAAGAACAAAAACTAGAGATACTTAACCTTATCGGGCAAACCGTATATACTTCTGCAATAACAAAAAAAGCAGTCGTAAAGACAGGAGCATTTGCAGGTGGAGTATATTTTATTAAGCTATCAACAGATAAAGAAACTGTAGTAAAGAAGTTTGTAAAGGAATAGCGCTTCGACTCCGCTCAGCGACCGTTCTCGGTCACCGAGCGGTGTTATGCGATCACCGAGCGGAGTCGAGGTGAGAAATTAAAAACAAGAGTAACAAAATTTATTAAACAATAAATAATCATCACTATGAAAAAGATTTACGTATTAATTTTAGCAACAGTATTTATCATTAATGTATTAAATGTTAAAACTGCAAACGCACAAGTATTAAATGAAGGTTTTGAAGGCACTACCTTTCCTCCAATTGGTTGGACAAAGACCATTACAAATCCTACTCCAACTTACCAATGGAAGCAATCAACAACCATTGGATATTCAAGTACTAAGTCGGCAATGGTTGAATATGATCCTAATTTTGCATCACAAAATGAATGGTTTATTTCACCAACATTAAACCTAACATCTTTAACAAATGCTTCACTAAACTTTAGGTGGAGAATGTCATACTATTGGGGTGTAAACCCATATAATAATTATGATTTTAAAGTCAACGTAAGTACAGATGGTGGGGCTACATGGGCAATAATATGGACTGAAGACAGTGTAGGTGTATTTGCTTCCAATATCTTTAATCAAACAATTATTAGTTTAACTGCTTATGCAAATTCTACAAATTTTAAAGTTGCTTTCCAATATAAAGGTTCTGATGGAGCTGCTTTATATTTAGACAATGTTGTCATAGAAAATCTACCTAATAATCGTATTGAATTTAATGAAATAGAGGAAGGTTTTGCTGCTTTAACACCATGTGCTTATAGTGGTTATACTCAAATACCTTCCGGACAAACTTATACTGTTGATTTTTTGGCAGATATTATTAATACAGGTGCATTAGCTCAAACTAATGTAAAACTAATAAGTAGAGAATTAACTACAGGAGTTTCAAAATTTTGTCCTGCCTCAATACTTTATATGTATCCATTTGAGCATGATACTCTGGAGATTGATAGTATTAATACGATAGGTGGATCGGTTGGTACCTATAAATACACTTTAGATGCTGTAAGCGATTCAATACCATCAAACTTATATAAAGACACTATAATAGTAACAGTAAATAATAATATAAATGGCATGTACTCGAGAGATAATAATTACTATGATGGCTCATATTTATGGAATGGGATGGCAATAGCAAGTGTTAATGCTTTTCAAATGGCAAACTTAGTTGAAGTATCAACTGCTACTCCTATTTTTGCAAAATCAATCAGTGTTGTTTTAGCTAATGGAACATCTTTAAATGCACCAATAAAAGCAATTTTGTACAGAGGCTGGGGACAAACAAAAACTGTAATTGCAGAATCGGATTATCATTTTGTGATGTCAAATGAAATAGCAACATCAATAGGTAGCAATCCACCTTCAATAGAATTGTTGTTTACAGATTACTCTGCATCAGCCTTGGAAAAAGATTCAGCATACTTCGTGACTTTACAAGCATTTGGAGGTGCTGATACAGTTAAAGTGGCAGTAGGCACCAATAAAACTCCACAACCGGATTATACTATATATATATATGATATTGATAATACCTGGTATTATTTTCCTAAGGGAACAGCGCCTCCAATGATAAGATTAAATACAACATCGGTTTCTACATTACCTTATCCTGCAGGTACTATTACAGGCTTAACTACAGTATGTCAGGGGCAGGCAAATGTTACATATACAGTTCCTCCAATAACAAATGCTTCAACTTATCTCTGGACTCTTCCCAATGGAGCAAGCGGTACAAGTACAACAAATAGTATAACAGTAAGCTATGGAACAGCTGCAATTACAAGTTTAATATATGTAAAAGGGTATAATTCATCAGGCTATGGAGCTTCATCTGTTATAATTATTACCGTAAACGCATTACTTACAAATCCGGGTACAATTTCGGGTAATACTAATGTAATTCCTGGTCAGCAAAATGTTATTTATACTGTGCCTTCGGTAGCAAATGCAATTTCTTATGTATGGACTTTACCTAATGGTGCAAGTGGTACAGATACTACTAATAATATTGTAGTTAATTATAGTACTTCAGCAGTTACGGGATATATAACAGTTTATGCAGTAAATTCATGTGGTAATAGTGCTTCTTCATCAGTTTTGGTTACAGTAAATTCGGTAGTGCCTAATTGTTCGGCTCAATTTGCTATGGTAGCTGATACAGCTGTACTTCATCATTACTATGTTGAAAACAATGCATCGGGAGTGCCTCCTTTGAAATATGTATGGAGTTGGGGCGATGGTAGTTCTGATACTGTTGCTTATCCAAATCATACTTTCAGTACATCTGGATATTATGCCATTTGTCTTACTATTACAGATTCAACAGGATGCACAAATACGTATTGTGATTCTACATTATTGCAAAAATCATCAGACTACGTAATATCTGTAAGTGTTATTCCTCATGGAACTTTAGGGATAAATACTAATGAATTATCTAATCAAATAAAGGTCTACCCCAACCCCACTAAAGACAATCTAACAATAGAAACCAATTCTACCAAAGAAC
>JBAXLO010000087.1:0-16832 GCA_037134755.1 Bacteroidota bacterium
TTTAAGTACTTTTGCTTAGTTCAAAACTTATAAAGAATAGTCAAATTTTTAATAATAATTAAATAATAAAACAAATGAAAACTGTCTTAATAACAGGTGTTTCCAGTGGATTTGGAAAAGCAATCGCAGAAAATCTTTCTTCAAAAGGTTATCAGGTTTTTGGCACAGTAAGAAAACCTATTAGCGAAACATTACCATATAAAACCATAGTTGTTGACGTTACCAATCCTGAAACCATAAAAGCAGGTGTTGAGGAGGTATTAAAGCAAACCGGCAAAATAGATGTGTTGATAAACAATGCAGGCTTCGGCTTGACCGGAGAAATGGAACTTACCACTCCTGAAGACAGAAAAAGGATATTCGACACCAATGTTTTTGGGTATATTGATATGATTAATGCAGTGTTACCTACTATGAGAAGTCAGAAAGAGGGTAAGATTATTAACATAGCTTCGTTGGCAGGTGTTTTTGCTATTCCTTATCAAGGATTTTATGCCACAACTAAGTTTGCAATAAATGGTTACAGCGAATCACTTCGCTACGAACTTAAAGGTTCGGGTATAAATGTTGTTGTAGTAAATCCCGGTGATTATAAAACTAAATTTACTGATAACAGAATACTAACTCCTATTCACGAAGATTACAGAAAAGTTTTTGATACTGTAGTTAAGGCAATTGTAAAGGACGAAACCGGTGGATTAGATCCAATGCATTGTGCAAAACTTATCGAAAAAATTATTGAAAAAAAGAATCCTTGCTTCAGATATGTAGCCGGAAGAATTGATCATAAATTAAGTGCTGTTCTCAAAGGAATTCTTCCTGATAGTTGGTTCTTTAAGATCATTGAATCACATTATAATATGTAAAAATAATATCATTAACAAAATCATTACACAAATACTATTTAATAAAAACATAATTATCTATAAGCTCATAAAAATGAATACAATCAAATTAAAACTCTTATTCATATTACAATTAATTGCAATTATCGGATGGTCGCAACCATTGTTAAAACCCAATCATCCTAAACCTGTTGACACAGTGTTTCACGTTGTTGGATACGCACATTTGGACACACAATGGCGATGGGATTATCCAACTACAATTAATTCGTATCTTAAGAATACATTGTATGATAATTTCAAACTATTTGAGCTTTACCCTAATTATGTATTCAATTTTAGTGGTGCCAACCGCTACAAAATGATGAAGGAGTATTATCCTAACGAATTTGTGAAGCTTAAAAAGTATGTTGCCGAAGGAAAATGGTTTCCATGCGGTTCATCAATGGAAGAAAATGATGTGATGGTTCCATCTGCCGAATCTGTTATCCGTCAGGTATTATATGGCAATAATTACTTCCGTAATGAGTTTGGCAAAGAAAGTTCAGAATATATGCTCCCTGATTGCTTTGGATTTCCTGTGTCATTGCCTTCTATATTATCACATTGTGGAATCCTAGGATTTTCAACACAAAAACTAAGCTGGGGATCTGCAAATGGTATTCCCTTTAACTTTGGAGTTTGGAAAGGTCCGGATGGAGAATCAATTATTGCAGCATTTAACCCGGGAGGATACACCAGTGATATAAATAATGATTTAAGTAACGATAAAGACTGGTTGGACAGAATAGTTGCCAATGGAAACAAAAGCGGTGTGTTTGCGGATTATATGTACTATGGAACAGGAGATAGAGGTGGAGCGCCAAATGAAAAATCAGTGCAATGGCTCGAAAAATCAGTAAATTCTAAAGGACATGTTAAAGTAATCTCAGCCGAAGCTGATCAGTTATTTAAAGATATAAGTCCAGCTCAAAAAGCCAAACTTCCTATTTACGACAGCGATCTTTTACTAACATTTCATACTTGTGGAGCAATTACTTCTGAAGCTTATATGAAAAAATGTAATCGTAAAAACGAATTGCTTGCATATTCAGCAGAAGCTACTTCGGTAATGGCCGATTGGCTTGGAGGAACTAAATATCCTAAAGTAAAACTTGATGAAGCATGGAGATTGGTTTTGGGAGCACAATTCCACGATATATTGCCCGGAACAAGTATTCCTAAGGCTTATGATTATGCCTGGAATGATGAGATACTTGCAGCAAATCAATTCAGTAATGTAATTACGAATGCAGTTGGTGCAGCTGCAGAAAATTTAAATACTATCGGAAAAGGTATCCCGCTAATCGTTTATAATCCATTATCTATCGAAAGAACGGATGCTGTGGATGCAAGTGTAGTTTTCCCTAATGAAGTTCCTAAAAATATTAAAGTTTTTGATGGAAATAATAATGAAGTGCTTTCGCAGATATTAAAAACTGAAGGCAAAAAGGTAAGAATACTCTTTATGGCTAAAGTTCCTTCTATGAGTCTATCAGTTTATTATGTAAGAAATGATAATGCTGCTTCTTATCTTTCGTCAACACTTATTTGTACTGAAAACAGTATAGAAAATGATAAAATATCTTTAAATTTAAATGTTAATGGAGATATAGCTAAAATTTATGATAAAACTGTTGGTAAAGATGTTTTAAAAGCTCCATCACGCCTTGTTTTTCAATACGAAAAGCCACAAGATTATCCTGCATGGAATATGGATTGGACTGACAGACAAAAGAAACCAATCGGTTATGTAGATGGCAAAGCTACAATAAAAATGATTGAAGATGGGCCTTTAAGAGCAACTATTGAAGTGACAAGAGAAGCAAGAGGGTCAAAATTTGTTCAGCAGATACGCTTATATAATAGTGAAATATCCAATCGAATTGAGGTAAAAAATAATATAGATTGGTTTACCAAAGAGGCTTCGCTTCGTGCAGAATTTCCTTTAACTGTTAGTAATCCACTTGCCACATATTGCTGGGACTTAGGAACTATTCAAAGAGGAAATAACACTCCTAAAAAATACGAAGTGCCCTCACATCAGTGGTTCGATCTGACTGATAAGGATAATAAGTATGGAGTATCTATTTTAGAAGATTCAAAATATGGAAGTGATAAGCCGGAAAACAATGTGTTAAGATTAACTTTACTATATACACCGGGTGTAAGATATGAATTTAGGGATCAGGCTACGCAAGACCTTGGAAAGCATGAGATTCTATATGCTATATATCCTCATGCCAATTCATGGCAATCTGCATCCTCTAATTGGGAAGGAGCTAAACTTAATCAACCTCTTTTAGCTTTTCAGACTTATGGACACCAAGGAACTATGGGTAAGAGTATTTCTTTTGTAAAAATAAATAACCCGGATGTAATGGTTAAAGCTATTAAAAAAGCAGAGAATTCAGATGAGATTATTGTAAGAATATTCGAAACTAAAGGTAAGGCTGCTAATAATATTGAACTGGAATTACCTTCACAAATAATTTCTGCTAATGAAGTTAACGGGCAAGAGAAATTTATCTCAAAAGCTACTATTAAGGAAGGTAAATTGTATTTTGACATCACACCTTATCATCCAAAAACTTTTGCTTTGAAAATAGCAAACACAACTACTCCCAAAAAACAAACCAACAATATAATTCTTAGCTTGCCATTCAATACAGATGTAATTAGTTATGATAACAAACCTGATGGAGCGTTCGACAAAACAGGGACTACTTATCCTGCTGAATTATTGCCTGAGACTATAGAAAGTGAAGGAATTGCATTTAAATTGGGTAATAAATCTGATAAAGCTATGAATGCAGTATCTTGTAACGGGCAGACAATCACACTTCCAGAAGGTTCTCATAATAATCTTTATATTTTGGCTGCTGCCGATGAAGATACCGAAGGAACTTTTAAAGTAGATGATAAATCAGTAAATTTGAAAGTTCAGAATTGGTCTGGTTTTATTGGACAATGGGATAAGCGCAACTGGGAAGGTTATAATAAAATGGAAGCAGATTATAACTGGAGTAGCACGAAATTTACAGGTTTAACTCCCGGGTTTGTGAAACAAGATAATGTTGCATATTTTACAACGCACAGACACCTTAAAGATGGGAAAAATGAAGCATATTCTTATGCATATATCTTTAAATATAAGATTAATCTTGCTGCCGGAGCTAAAGCAATTACACTTCCATCAAACGAAAAGATAAAAATACTTGCTATTACTGTTGCTGACAATACTTTTGATCAAACTACACCGGCAATCAATCTTTTCGACACTTTAAATGTAAATATTTCAGAATACAAACGCTTTCAACTGGCAGCTAATCCGGTTTTCAATCCTGCGTCTTGTGTATTTGAAGATAAACCTATGAATATTACAATAAGCACCAATGAAAAGGATGTGGAAATAAGATACACTTTGGATATGTCGGAACCAACTTTGAAATCTAAGATTTATACGAATCCTATTATTATTGATAAACCGACTACAATAAATGCTACATTATTTAGAGATGGTATAAAAATTAGTAATACTACTATCTCCAGATACTTTCATAAGCTTATCCCAGCAAAGAATATTACTTTAGCATATCCTTTTTCGACTAAATATCCGCCAGAAAACGGAAGTACCGTTTTAATTGATCAAAAAAGAGGATCAGACTATCATACAGACGGAAGATGGTTAGGTTTTGAAGTAAATGATCTGGAAGCAGTCCTTGAATTGAATGAAAAGACAGACTTTAGTAAAATTACTATTGGCTTTTTAAGTAATCCGGTTTCCTGGATATTTATGCCTGTTTCTATTGAGATCAGTGCTTCGGATGATGGTAAGAATTTCGTTTTAGTTACTAAAAAAGAATATGGTGTTCAATCAGAAAGCATGACTTCTGAAATTGCAGATTTATCTGTTGAATTTAAGAAAACCAATGCTAAGTTTATTAAAGTTAAAGCAAAAAATGTTGCTAAATGCCCTGATTGGCATCGTGGAAAAGGAGGAAAGGCTTGGTTGTTCGCTGACGAGATTTCTGTGGAATAAATAATCCCTTTTAAACTAAATAGTATGAAAAAATACAGGTTCTATTTCCTATTTCTGATAATTGTTTTCTCTTGTTCTTCGGCTCAAAAGCCAAAAGAAATGTTCTTAAAAAGAGTTCATAAAGGAGAGATTATTGATAATATAACTTGTAAAACTGCTCCCGATCAGAGTTATTGTTTGTATTTGCCTACAAATTATAATTTAGAAAAAGTATATCCAGTAATTTATGCTTTCGATCCACATGGAGATGGGCATTTACCAGTGGCTCTTATGAAAAATCAGGCTGAAAAGCTTGGTTATATTCTTATCGGATCTAACAATAGTAAAAACGGTATTGCTCAGGATGAAATTAGTTATATAATCAATTCAATGTTCAATGATTCCAAACAAAAACTGGCGATTGATACTACAAGGATTTATTTAGTAGGTTTTAGTGGTGGCGCCAGGATTGCTTGTGGTATTGCACAGTCTTTTGGAAATATAAACAGTGTAATAGCATGTTCAGCAGGATTTCCTTTTCAGAATACTGTTCCGGGATTTAATTTTATTGGTATCACAGTATCAAAAGATATGAATTATCTTGAAATGAAGAAACTGAATGATAATCTGGAGAAAATAAATGCTCCCTGTCAGTTTATTGTGGGAGATGGCAAACATGAATGGCCTTCGGAAAACCTTATGGCTGAAGCCATGAATATGCTCGAACTTTACGCAATGAAGAATAAACTTACTCCTGTAAATATAAGATTTGTAAGCATATTTAAAATAGATGATTGGAAATATATTGAAGAATTAGTACACACTAATAATATTGACAGTTTGATTAAAGCTTCTTCAATACTTAAAAGAAAAATTAGTATTTTGACTGATTTAACTGATGTTACTGAGCTAAAGGCTTTATATAATGAGATCAATCAGAAAGCTGAAGTACAAGCTTATCTAAAAGAACAATCTGCATTAGAAGTTTACGAAAATCAAAAACAGCAGGAGTTTCAAGCTGCTTGGGAAAGCAAAACCGGAGAATGGTGGAATGCAGAGATTAAAAAACTTAATGAAGCTGAAAATAATAAAAGTAATTTGCAGAAAAACCTTGCCAAAAGACTTTCAGGATACATATCTTTGAGTTGTTATAGTTATAGTTTCCGGGCATTAAGTACCCAGAACTGGAAGTTAGCAGAAACCTTTACAAATATCTATCGAAAAGTAGATCCCGAAAATCCTGACAGTTATTATGCTTCTGCTTGTCTTTATGCCAATATTAATAAGAAAAATGATGCCATTTTGATGCTTAGCGAGGCAATAAAATATGGATATAAAGATAAAAACAAATTGCAGGCTGATCCTATGCTAAATTCATTGCATGGTATGCCTGATTTTGAAGGCTTATTAAAATAGTAAAGCGTAGAATTTGTTTTTTATAATATTAGTTATTAATTTACTTAAAATAATGCATTATGATTCTCAAATGGATAATTAAAAACCAATGGAAGCAATCTCTTCGTTCGTCAATATGGCAAAAGAACGTTGCTTTGAATATCATTATGGGCATTGGTTTATTGTACTTTATTGTCAACTTTCTTTTATTAGGAATATTTGCCAAGGATGTTCTTAGAGAAATTTTTCCTGACGAAGACCCAGTAATAAAGTTTAATGGCTTTCTACTTTATTTTATGGGTATGGATATGTTGTTAAGATTCCTTATGCAGGCTGTACCGACCTTAAGTATCCAACCATACTTGCATTTGCCTACAAAACGTTCATCGCTGATGCATTATCTTTTATGCAAATCATTGGTTAACCCGATTAACTATTTTTATTTCCTGATTTTTATCCCTTTTGCAATAAATGGAGTGTCTTATTACTATGATTTCCATACAGCAATATTATGGCTCTTTTCAATACTAATGATAGTTTGGTTCGATAATTTTATTATCACTTATTTCAAAAGGCAATTAGGAATTAAACCATTGTTCACACTTGGGTTTGCGCTTGTATTTGCTTCCATGTTTTTCCTCGATTATTTTAAAATATTCTCTTTAAGAAATGTTTCCGAATTGGTTTTTACAAAAATCATGATCCAAAAGACACTATTATTAATCCTTGCATTAATGGTTGTTGTGGTTTATTATCTTAATTTTAGTTTTCTTAAAAAGAATGCCTATCCTGAGGAAATTGGAAAGAAATTTGCCAAAAAATCTGTCCATGCAAAAGATATTAGCTTTATTAAACAATTTGGTGTAATAGGAGAACTGTTAAACCTTGAAATTAAGCTTATGCTTCGGAATAAGAGGAGTAAAACTATTATTTATATGACTCCTATTTTTATTTTCTATGGGTTTTTCTTTTATCCACAGGAATTGTATATGAATATGGGTGGGATGCTTGTATTTGTAGGTATATTTATTTCGGGAGGCTTTATGTTTTCTTATGGCAACTATTTAATTAGTTGGGAAAGCGGATACTTCGATCTTATTATGAGTAATAATATAGATTTTAAAAAATATTTCCAAGAGAAGTTTTTTCTTTTGGCTTCTGTTACAGCAATCTCATATATTATTACTTTGTTTTATGCATTTTTGAATATCAAGTTACTTTATATTAATACAGCTTGTTTTATCTTTAATATTGGCTTTAATGTGCATGTAATAATGTATTTTGCTTTAAATAATAAGAAATATATTGATTTAAACAGGCAAGCTGCTTTTAATTTCCAAGGCGTAAGTTCCAAAAATTTCTTAGTGATGTTACCGGCTATGTTTCTACCTGTTCTTATTTATTTGCCTTTTAGTTTCTTCATTTCACCGGTTGCAGGCTTAATTGTCCTTAGTTGCATAGGTATTTTAGGACTTTTACTTCACAATAAAATAGTAAATTACATAGTAAAAGAATTTCATAATAAGAAATATGAAATGGCTGAAGGTTTTAGGCAACGTTCATAAAATTATTAATAATAAAAATCCAAATTATCATGATAACAGTAAATAATCTCACCAAAGTATATAATGGTACAACAGTTTTAGATATAAAGGAATTACACATTCCTAAAGGCGAAAGTTATGGCCTTGTCGGGAATAATGGCGCAGGAAAAACTACTTTTTTCCGTCTTATCTTAGATTTGATAAGAGCTAACACAGGTTTTGTAGAATCAGATAACGTTAAAGTTGCGGGAAACGAATTGTGGAAACATTATACAGGTTCGTATCTTGATGAAGGTTTTCTGATAGATTTCCTTACTCCCGAAGAGTATTTTAATTTCATAGGTAACCTTCACGGAATGAATAAGGGGGATATAACTGAGTTTTTAAATTATTATCACGATTTTTTTAGTGATGAGATACTTGGACAGAAAAAATATATAAGGGATCTATCAAAAGGCAACCAGAAAAAGGTAGGAATTATAGCTGCATTCATGGGGAATCCTTCTGTTATAATATTAGATGAACCTTTCACTAATTTAGACCCTAGTTCACAAATTAGGTTGAAAAAGATATTACATGAGCAACAAGCTAAACCTGATGTAACAATGTTGATATCCAGTCATGATTTGAATCATATAACTGAGGTTTGCAGCCGTATAAATGTGTTAGAAAAAGGATTAATCGTTCTCGACCTTCACACAAATGAAAATACGCTGAAGGAACTTGAAAATTACTTTGCAGTTTAAATGTATTTTAATGAAATGTAAACCTTATACCTTAATTGTTTGCATTTTACTGCTGTTATCAACGAAAATAAATGCACAACAATATTCCGTTAGCGGAAAAGTTACAGATGAGAAGTCGGGAGCTCCTCTGGCATTTGTAAATATAGTTACAGACAATTCTATACATGGAACTTCCACGGATATTGATGGTAAGTTCAATCTTAAATCAAATACTCAAATCAATCAGTTAAAGATAACCTATGTTGGGTATTATCCTAAAACTTTTATAATTCCTATTAATAAAACTTCTAATCTAAATATAACTTTATCAGAAAAGCTTGAGAAATTGCCTGAGGTTTCGATTATAGCAGGAGAAAATCCAGCTTTGAGAATTATACGGAATGTAATCAATAATTCGAGCCTTAATAATCCTGAGAAACAACATTCTTTTGAATATACATCTTACAATAAGATGATTTTTACATTTAAAACAGATACTGTTATAAAACATAATAATGACTTTAGAGACACTACAATTAAAAGAATAAAAAAGTTCGTTAAGGAGCAGCATTTATTAATTATGGAGAGTGTTACTAAAAGAAAATTTCTTCATCCCGATAAAAATTATGAAGAAGTGTTAGCATCTAAAATGTCTGGTTTTAAAGACCCAATGTTTACTTTTATTGCTTCGCAAATACAATCTTTTTCGTTTTATAATGATAAACTTACAATTTTGGATAAAAATTACATCAATCCATTAAGTAATGGTAGCTTATCAAGATATTTCTTCGCTATCGAGGACACTCTCATAAATAAAAATAATAAAGATACTACTTTCGTAATATCTTATAAGCCAAAAAAGAATACTAATTTCGAGGGGCTTAAAGGCGTATTATATATCAATACTTTCAACTGGGCTTTAGAAAATGTAACAGCTACTCCATCAAAAATAAGTGATGAAGGCATAAGTATTGGAATTCAACAGAAATATGAGCTTATAGATGGCAAACAATGGTTCCCAACGCAATTGAATACGGATCTTGTTATTAAAATTAAAACGCTCCCTTATCCTTTGGTTGCCAATGCTCGTGGATATCTAAAAGACATCACTTTAAACCCTGTTTTTGAGAAAAAGGAGTTCAGTAATGTGATATTAGACTTTAACGATAGTGCTACTAAAAAATCGGACACTTATTGGAGTTTGCATCGTATAGATTCTTTAACAAAGTTGGATTTAAAGACTTATCATGTGATTGATAGTATTGGAGAGAAGGATAAATTCGATAAAAAGTTTGAGATTTTACAAACATTGTTTGATAACAAAATTCCTATAAATCCTTTAGGAATAGATTTGGATATTGATAAGTTTTTTGATTTTAATGAATACGAAAACTTTAGATTAGGTATTGGGGCACATACTAATGATAAAATTTCTAAAGTTATTAAGATTGGAGGTTATTGGGGCTGGGGATTTAAAGATAATGACGATAAATATGGTGCAGATTTAAGTTTATATTTAAACCAAAAGGCAGATTTAAAGTTTGATATGGCATATTGCAAAGATTTACTCGAAAGTGGAACAGTAAGTTTTTACAATGATAAAACTCCTTTTTTTGAAGGTAATTACGATAAATTATTTGCCAATTATTTCGATAAAACCGAAATGGGAAAAGCAACAATCTCATTCAGGACTGCAAGATATATGCAGGTTGAAATCAGTATGATAAAAAGCTTAAGAACTCCAACATTTAATTATCAATTTGCCACTTTCAAAGATAATGTAACTTTGTTTACAAATCAGTTTAATCTTACAGAGTTCTCACTTGGTTTGCGTTATGCATACAAAGAAAAGATGATGAAAATTAAGAATCATTACTACCCATTGCCAACTTCTTACCCTGTTATTTGGTTTAATTTTACTAAGGGAGTTCGCAACCTATTTAATGGTGAATATGATTATAATAAGTATGATTTTAAAATGCGAAAGAGTTTTTACACTAATTTTATTGGTAAAACTACCTTAACTTTAACAACAGGTTATGTGGATGTTGCTTTGCCTTATTCTTTATTGTATGTCGGCAAAGCGGGTTTTAATTCTACTTATTTGGATGTTCCTAATTATTTTAATACGATGAGATATAATGAATTTTTATCTGATAAATACTTCTCATTGAATTTTCGGCATAGTTTTGGAAGTTTGCTATTTAGGTTAGATAAATTTAAACCCGAAATTGTTGTCCTAACTAATATATTGTATGGAAATATAAGCCAACAGGAGCGTCAACAAAATATAACATTTAAAACTCCCGATAAAGGATATTTTGAATCAGGATTAATGATAAATAATGTTTTAAAACGTAATTCATACTCCATTGGTTTCGGTACGTATTACAGATATGGATATTATGCTTTAGAAAACAAAACAAGTAACTGGGCCTTCAAATTCTCGCTGACAATGCCTATTGAATAGGATAAGTACTTAAAATATTTTGCTAAAAGACTTTTAGGCTTTTAGACTATTAGGCTTTTAGGAAATATCCTGTGAGGTTTTTTTATTATAATAGGTTTAAAATAATTCATTAAGTAAATTATTGTGAATTTAGGAATTTTATTAGATTTATAAAACACCAAAACACTTACGTAGTTTTACATTTTTGTAATATACTCAAAAAGAGACCAACTGATGAAATCCGCTAATCCCATTGAGTAAGAATACGCCGTTTATACGAATCTTTTAAAAAAATTCCTTCAGGATACGTATATTTGACGATTCTTTTTAAAAGATTTTATTAATATAGACCGTTTATACGAATTTTTTAAAAAAATTGTGTGAGGATACGTATTATTTATACAATCTTTTTAAAAGATTTGTAAAAAAGGCGCATATTTGAAGAATCCGTTCTACGGATTCGTATAAACGGTATATATTAAGTGACTTATAAGAAATCTAATCCAAATACATAATAGATTAGTATTTAAAATTAAAAAGATCTTTTTAATCTTTCTTGATCTTCATTTTCCGAGTAATCGTTTTATCACCTGCTTTTATATTAATAGTATAAGTTGCATCAGGTAAATGAGTAAGATCAAAAGGAAGCATTCCACTCTTAAAATTCTTAGTCTTTAATTCGAATACAGTTTCCTTTTCAGGACTTATAATTGCTATCTCAATATCCTTAACATCATTCATAAAAATATCCATTTTAAAGATACCCGGATTCCTTATCGGGAAAATATTAACGATTGGAGTAACATCTTCATAAGTCAAAGAAGCACCGGCCTGCACACGGAACTGATGAATAATATCATTGCCAAAATCAGAATTAAAAGCCTTAATAAGCTTACCTTTAGCATCCGCTAAACGTACATAACCGTAACCTCCCTCAGGATTTGCCCAGAAATCGAGACCATCACCACCTGCATCTTCAACTTTTAAAGTATAACAACCGGGTTTAAGGCGGAAAGTATCAGCATAAAAAGTATTTATCTTAACATTATTTACCTTACGGGAATAAAGCGTGTCACCATTAGCATTAGCCAGGAAATAAGATGTTTGTACGGTATCATTATTAGTTCTTAAATAAAGAACAAGTGTGGTATCATAAACAGGAACTTTTTTATATGTCGAACTCAATTTATTATCATTGGGATAAGCATCATTCTTTCCATTAACTTTAATTGCTTCAACTGTATAAGTAGTTGTTTTATTGATCTCAGGCAACACTCCTTTTAAAACAATAGTAGTTTGTTTTCCGGCTTCTAAATTCCCATTCCATGTATATTCCATGTTTAATTTATCATTAATTCCATGTTTAAATTTAATAGAGGTAACCTTATTCTTACCTTTATTAGTAACTTTAATAACAGGATTATAACAAATAGGATTCATACGATTCCAAAAATCAGCTTCAGAAGGCGAAATGATATCATCAATAACAATATCATTCTCCAAAGTCATATCTTTATAATAAATAAGGTACGCATTGATAACATAATCAGCAGTAGAATTGGTGGGATTCCGATAATCCTGCATCTCTATCTTAAGCGTATGTTCTTCTCCGGCTTTAACATTAAAATCATACTGGTCAGGCATAACCATTGACCCCGGACACCATCCTGCACGATTGTAAATCCAGGTACCGGCTTGAGGATATAAAGGATTGTCACCGCATGATTTCCATATCTTTTTCTCGTCTTTTAATATGTTATCAAATAAAATCTTTCTAGATTTGGCACAAAATTCAGCACAATCTTCTGTGTGATCCATCCCATGTCCTGTTTGTAAGATTCTTAAACGAACAATATTAGCTCCTTCCGGGACTTTAAACTTCTTAGGCAACAAATACTCATTTATGCCTTTAATTGTATCCCCGAAAGGGAAATTACCTTCCCAAAGCTTTTCAACAGTTAGAGGAATTAAATTTGGAGTACCTTCAACTACAGCAAAGTCGAGAGTAACCAACCAACCTCTATCTTTATTACTTTCGAAACCGCTGTGATTAAATTCTATTTCAACAGAATCGCGTAAAAGTGAAGAAAAATCAGTAGCATCCACATCCCAGCTAAATTTCCAATCGGCAGGAAAACGGAAACCATAAGGAGAGATCATTCGGGCAATCTCTATATCTTTAGACTCTTTATTAACACCACCCTGACGACGCAGATAAATATGATCAACATAATCCCACTCACCGCAATGCAAACTGTCGGGACACTGCAAAGTAGCGGTTAATATAACTTTACGATATTTAATTTCACTTTTAGGGAACACACACCAGTTGGTAAATGTATCAAAACCTTTGGCAGGATTGGTCTTTACCAAAACCTTTTTATGAGAAACAACATGAATGGTGTCTTTTGATGAAGCTTTTGTAATAGTAGAAAATAAAAGCATCATCAAAGAAATGATAACTACTGCTGACTTATGTATTTTAATCATGATTGAGATTATTTTATTAAGCGGCAAAAGTAATTAAAATAAACGAATAGTACTTAAAGTTTGAAGTGCCTAAAACACCCATAGTTAATGGGAAATTAATAATCATTGTAAAATAAGCAATGTGCAGAATGAAATTGTTTGTCCAACGAATTGTATTTATTCGTAAGTTTGCAGAAAAATAAATAAACATGACAAATATAGACGACGCACAAAAAAGAAAAGATTATTTGCTATCAATTACACTTATAGGTGTATTATTCTTCCTATTTGGATTTGTAACATGGTTGAACGGAGCTTTGATTCAATTTTTGAAAACAGCTTGCGAATTATCTGATATATCAGCATACTTTGTAACTTTTGCATTTTATATTTCATACTTTGTAATGGCAATTCCATCATCAAAGATATTGGAACGATTTGGTTTTCGTAATGGTATGACTATAGGTTTAGGTGTAATGGCTTTAGGTGCTTTAATCTTTGTTCCGGCAGCAATGTCAAGATCTTATTTAATCTTCTTAATAGGCTTGTTTGTGTTAGGAACCGGTTTGGCATTATTGCAAACAGCCGTTAATCCTTATGTAACAATATTAGGACCAATCCAAAGTGCAGCTAAACGCATAAGTATAATGGGTATTTGTAATAAAGTAGCAGGTGTACTTGCTCCAATTTTATTAGCAACTATACTTTTGAAAGATGCAGAACAAATTAAGGCAAAACTAGCTACACTAACTGATCTTTCTCAACGTTCATCTCTTCTTGATGAATTAGCTCATCGTATGATAGTTCCTTATCTTATTTTAACTGTATTACTAGCTGTATTGGCTTTAATGATTCGTTTAGCACATTTGCCTGAGATTAATCCCGAAGAAGAAGTTATAAATAAAAATGACACTAAACGTCAAAGTATCTTTAATTATCCTCATTTATTAATAGGTGTATTTACTTTGTTTTTTTATGTGGGTGTAGAAGTAATTTCAGGAGATACAATAATTCGTTATGGTGATTCACTTGGAATAGCTATTAGTTCAGCAAAGTATTTTACTTCTTTAGTTTTAATATTTATGGTGATAGGTTATTTCTTTGGCGTGGCATTAATCCCTAAAGTTATTTCGCAAAAGAATGCACTTGCGGTTTGTGCCTCTTTAGGAATAATAATAACATTGTTAGCTGTTCTTATTCCAGCTACTTTAAGAATTGATTTACCTTTTATTGACCTGCTAACATTTCAGAGGATTACACTTACAATTCCATATACAGTATTGTTTATTGCTTTGCTCGGACTTGCCAATTCATTAGTATGGCCTGCAATTTGGCCACTTGCTTTAAATGGAGTAGGAAAATACACTAAGTTAGGGTCAGCATTATTAATAATGTCCATTGCCGGTGGTGCAACATTACCATTAGTTTATGCATGGTTATCAAAAGTGTTTCAAAGTACTCAACAAGGATATTGGATACTAATTCCATGCTATCTTATCATATTATATTATGCTTTAATAGGGCATAAAGTAAAAAGCAAAGTTGTAAAATATAATTCCTAGTTGTTAATAGTAATTAAGAATTACTTTGGCAGGAGTTTTGATGTGTAATTTAAAATTTACAAAATCTAATAAAATGAAAAAAACAGTTGTTTTTATTATAGCTTTTATATGTATGGTTAATGTAAAAGCTCAGTTTTTAAATGAAGCAAAAGGTTTATTAAACTCTTCAAATAAAACATTTTCGGAAAAGGATGCTTCAGATGGGATTAAAGAAGCACTGGTAAAAGGTACAGACAAGAGTGTTAAAACTGTTTCGGCTACTAATGGATATTGGGGTAATCCGGAGATTAAAATTCCATTTCCTCAAGATGCTAAGGATATGGAAACAAAATTAAGGGGTATAGGAATGAGTAAAAAGGTAGATGAATTTAATGAGTCGATGAATCATGGTGCTGAAAAGGCTTCTAATGAAGCGAAACCTATTTTTGTTGCTGCTATTAAAGGCATGACGGTTACTGATGCTACTAAAATAGTTAGAGGCGAAAACAATGCAGCTACTACTTATCTTAAAAGAACTACTTCAAAAGAACTTAATGTCAAATTTCAACCAATTATTAAAGCATCATTAGAAACTGTAAATGCTACTAAATATTGGTCGGAATTGGTGACATCCTATAATCAAATCCCATTTGTTAAAAAGATGAATCCTAATCTTACTGAATATGTAACTGGGAAAGCTATTGATGGGCTTTTTATAATGATAGCCAAAGAAGAACTTAATATCCGTAAGGATCCTTTAGCCAGAACATCTGATTTGCTTAAAAAAGTATTTGGTAATTAATAAGTAAATACTACAACTAAACATACTTTAGATTTCTTTTCATGAACAATATCCGCAAAGTACTATTTATTATATTATTAATATTAATATATTTTAATACGTATAGTCAAAAAGAAGAACATAAACGATGGTCAATAAAAACATTATCGGATAAAGATACTTCTTTAGTTCATTTTAAAAGAGTCATTAACAGTAGTGTTCATGAACAAGTAAATATTAAAAGACCTGTTGGAATGTTAACCAAAAGAGATGCTACCGAAACTACTGTTTATTCATTGGATTGTTATATTTTAGGATTTAAAAGTCAAAAAGATACAGACATTCATGTAATAATAAAAGATACTAAGACTAGTGAGACTATGGTTGCTGAAATTGTTGATAATACAAGTCCTATTATAAAGAATACCAGCAGACATAAGGAATTAAAAAAGATTAGGAAGTGGTTTTTGAAACATATAGGCAATCCAAAACAATCTTTTACAATGTTTAAAACACCTAAACTGGTTACAATAACCGGTGTAGGTTTCTGGGATGTAGAGCATGGACAAAAAGGAATGGCTGCTAATGGCAGGGAAATTCATCCCATCCTTTCGATGAAATTTAAGGAATAGAATCAGAATTATATTTAGCTTCAATTTATTAAATAATCACTTAATCAATTAAAATGGAATTAACACATAACGTTGTAGGCTGGTTCGAAATACCGGTAAATGACATGGAAAGAGCAATTAAATTTTACGAAACTGTATTTGATTATAAATTAGAACGCGTACAGATGGGACCTCATTTAATGGCTATGTTTCCGGGTGCTCCTGATATGATGGGTTCGGCCGGATCATTAGTTTATGATCCTAATATATATAAACCTACTTCTGATGGCATTCAAATTTATTTTACCACTGCTACAGGCGATCTTAATGAAGATCTTAAAAGAGTTGAAGCTGCCGGCGGTAAAACTATCATGCCAAAGACTTTAATTACAGAAGAAATTGGTCACTTTGC
>JBAXLO010000088.1:0-16757 GCA_037134755.1 Bacteroidota bacterium
TATTATTCACTTCCGACAAAAAATTACACCCATATACAAAAACATATTCACTTCTTGTAAAAACTTCTAAACAATATGTATGATCAAATAGACTGTTTTTTCAAGAAACCCAGCAATAACGAGGGTTTCGCGAATTCTTCCTTATTTTCTCACCATAATATAAACCTCTTTTCTTCCCATTTATATTTAAACCCGAGCTTTTGTTATAAATAAAATCATAAGCACAACAAAAATAAAAGATCGTATGACATTTATCAATAATATAAAAGTACTTGTCAACAAAATATTAATCTTAAGATTAGAGTAATTCATAAAATTTAACAATACACTTAGGCATATCAGCACATTATAGATTATTTTATTATTTATAAAACTTCAAATTTACTTCCTCCAATATTAATCCACCCTATTATTAATAATAATAGTGAATTCTGAAGACAAACTTCAGAATCTATTCAGAATATCTATCTACTTTTGCCCCGTTAATTAAAAGAAATAATGCAAATAACAAGCGAATTTTTAGATAAACACAATGTCTCAGGACCACGATACACAAGTTATCCACCGGCTAACTTCTTTAATGCTAATTTTAAAACTGAAGATTACATTGAACAGTTGAAATTATCAAACAAACAGTTGCCTGAGAATATATCTATTTATGTACATATCCCTTTTTGTCCGCAACGCTGTCATTTCTGTGGTTGTACAACCGAAATTGGTCAAAAAAGACCGGTTGTTGAAAGATATATTGATGCCATTAAGACTGAAATTAGAAATGTTTCGGCTTTATTAGATGTTCAAAACCGTAAAGTTACCCAAATCCATTGGGGCGGTGGCACCCCTAATGCCATAGCGATGCGGTTTATTGAAGATATCATGAATCTTATCAAAGAGCGTTTTATTTTAGACGAAAATGCAGAAGTCGCTATTGAATGTAGCCCCGCACATTTAGAGTATAACCACATTGATCAGTTGGCTGCTATGGGCTTCAACCGTATGAGTTTGGGTATTCAGGATTTCAGACAAGATGTTTTGGATGTTGTAAATCGTCAGGCGCCTAAGCTACCCGTTAAAGACCTTGTAGATTATCTTAAAAAGAAAGGTTTTTCGGGTAATAATCTTGATTTTATTTATGGATTGCCTTTACAAACTGTTGAAAGCTTAACCGAAACCATAAAAAAGGCTATTGATATCAAACCAGATAGGATTGTTACTTTTTCGTATGCACATGTGCCTTGGGTTAAAGAAGAGCAACTTAAATTAGAGAAAATTGGCTTGCCTCAACCTAAGGATAAAATGGATATGTTGATTAACAATATTAAGCTTTTGCAGGATGCAGGTTATGTAGCCATTGGTATTGATCACTTTGCTTTGCCCGAAGATAAGATGGCGCAAGCATTTCTTAATAAAAGGTTGCATAGAAACTTTCAGGGCTATTGCACTTTGGAAACCACCGGACAAGTTTATGCATTTGGCGCTTCTTCTATAAGTCAATTGTGGGGTGCTTATGCTCAAAACATTAAGAATACTTTTCTTTATATGGATGCAATCGAAAAGACAGGTTTTGCAATTGAACGTGGCTTTACTTTAGATGTAAAACAGCAGGTTGTACGTTCAGTTATCAATAGTATTATGTGTAATGGTGTTCTTAAGTTTACTGAAATTGCTGATGAATTTAATATGACAGTTGCAGATATTAAAGCGATCGTTAATTATGATAAATCTAAGCTTATTGATTTTGAAAAAGACAATATTATTTCTATAAATGATGATGGTGTTGTGATAAGCGAGATTGGTCACATGATTGCACGCAACATTGCCATGGCTTTTGACCCGGATCTGAAACAAGGAGAAGCTATTTATTCTAAAACAGTATAATGAAAGGAATATTGCTGGTAAATATGGGCGGAGCTAATTCGCCTAAAGAGTTAAAAGTCTTCCTTGCCCGTATGTTTATGGACCCTTTTATTCTTCCTATGGGGAAATTGGGGCGCACTTTGCTTTCTTTTATTATCAGCAATACCAGATATAAAAGTTCCTGGAAGAAATATGAATTAATTGGCGGTTCTCCGATTATTGAAGCTACTCAAGCTACTGTTAATATTCTTCAAAATTCACTTGGAGATGCCTGTAAAGTTAAAATGGCATTCTCTTATTCTTCTCCTTTTATCAAAGATAGTATAAATGCTTTTCTTGATGAAGGAATTGAAGATATTACAGTAATTCCATTGTATCCTCAGGCTAGCATTTCCACTACAACAAGTGTTGAAGCTGACGTAAATGCAGCTGTTAAAGAATATTCTAATCTTAAAATAACTTTTGTAAAAGAGTTTTATAAGAATGATTTATTCGTTAGTTTTTGGGCTAATCTTATCATGAATCATATTAAAGAAAACAAGCTTATAAATCCTTATTTAATGTTCAGTGCGCATTCAATTCCTATGAATTTAGTTGAGAAAGGCGATACTTATCCTAATGCTATTGAAGAAAGTTCTAAATTAATTGCTGATAAAACAAACTTAAACTTTGAATTTGCTTTTCAATCGCGTATGAAAGGGAAGTGGGTTGGCCCTGATACTAAAGACAGCTTAAAAAAGATTTCTGAAACAACCAAAGATCTTGATATTATCTTAATCCCGATTAGTTTTGTTAACGAAAATCTGGAGACTTTATATGATTTGGATCACGATATTATCCCTTTTGCAAAAGAAGAACTTAAAATAAATAAAATTACAAGAGTGAACATTCCAGTTGCGGATGCTCAATTCATAAGCCTTTTAGAAAACATTATTGAAAAAACCAATTAAATGAAAGACGTTATAATTATCGGTGCAGGAATTACCGGACTTGCAACTGCTCACCACCTTAAGAAAAGTAATATCGACTTTACAGTTCTTGAACAATCAGATAAGATTGGTGGTGTGATTAATACTGTGAACGAAAAGGGATATATATATGAAGAAGGCCCTAATTCAGGTGTTATCGGCAATATTGAAGTTATCCGTTTGTTTGAAGATTTAAAGGATAGCTGTGAATTGGAACTTGCTAACGATAATGTTAAGAAGCGTTGGATATTAAAAAATCGTAAATGGGAGCAATTACCTGCCGGATTGATGGCTGCAGTTAAAACTCCTTTGTTTACACTTAAAGATAAGTTCAGAATATTGGGCGAACCTTTCCGTAAACCGGGCAAAAATCCTCATGAAACACTTGCTGATTTAGTAAAGAGAAGATTAGGACAAAGTTTTCTGGAGTATGCTATTGATCCCTTTATTTTAGGAGTTTATGCAGGTGACCCTAGTCGTTTGGTACCTAAATATGCGCTTCCTAAACTTTATAATTTAGAGCAGGATTATGGCAGTTTCGTTGGTGGAACTATCAAAAAGATGCGAATTAAAAAGACTGAGGATGATAAAAAGGTTACTCGTGCAGTGTTCTCTGCCAAAGGAGGTTTGTCGGCGCTTACTACAGCTATTTTAAATCACATTGGTAAAGAAAATGTTGTTTTAAGTTGTGATAATATTCAGGTGAAGCCTGTTGATGGACATTATATCGTTTCATATACTAACAACGAATGTATTGCTGTTGAAGTTGCTGCAAAAAAAGTTGTTTCAACGATTGGTGCTTATAACTTAGCAAAGATTGCTCCTTTTGTTTCTGAAGAATTAGTTAAGAAGATTGATGCTTTGCATTATACCAGAGTTATTGAGGTTGTGTTAGGCTTTGATAAATGGGAAGGAATTGAGTTGGATGCTTTCGGTGGCCTTATACCATTTAAGGAAAAGCGTCATATATTAGGCGCATTGTTTATGTCGTCGTTGTTTAGTGGGCGTGCACCTAAGGGTGGCGTGTTATTTTCTATTTTCTTAGCCGGTGTGCGTCGTCCTGAGATATATACGATGAACGATGAGCAGGTAAAAGAGATTTTGAAGAGAGAAGTAACAGAGTTATTCCATTTAAAAGAATACAATCCCAATCTTTTAAAAATCATCAGACACGAATGGGCTATTCCGCAGTATGAAGCCGATAGCGGTGAGCGTTTTAAAGCTGTAGAAGAGATAGAAAAACAATACCCCGGCTTTATTGTGGGAGGCAACTTAAGGAATGGTATTGGCATGGCTGATAGAATACTTCAGGCGAAGATGCTTGCGGATGCCGTTTGTGAAATAAAAAGTTAAGAGTATCTTATTAATTATTATGAAACTAAACTAAAACTTATGATACTTGATGCGACACCCGAAGGCGGCTTTTCAATATTTAAATTGATACATACTTTTATAAGTGCTACGTTTTTAGTTATTGCCGTATGGCTTTTTATTCGTTCGTTTCAGGGTGTTATTAAGAGCAAACCTTATCGTAAGCTCGACAAATACTTATCTTTTGGCTTTATTGCCAGTTTATATCTTCAATTAGTGTTCGGACTTATTCTTTTCTCGAACCTTGGCTCTACAATGGGCTACAATTATACTAGTGCCGATAGTTCTGTTAAGATAGTTTCCAAGCGTTTGTGGCCTGTTGAACATATCGTATTAATGTTATTTGCTTTGTTGATTGCCAACTTAGGTTTAATAATAAGTTTAAGCACCAAATCGGATAGACGCAAGTATATGAATACTATTATCTACTATTCTATTTCTTTGGCTTTGATTATCTTTTCGCTTGCCGCAATATATTTGTTTTAGATTTTTAGCTTTTTAGGCTTTGGGGCTGTTAGAAATTAGTTTTTCTTCTGAGAAACCCATTTCGCGAAGACCGCTCGGCATTTGGCGGAGACCAGAAAACTTTTGGCGAAGACCGCAAAAGTTTTGTTTTGGTCTTTTGAACTTTTAGGGAAGACCAAAATAGTTTTGGCGGAGACTGCTCAGCATTTGGCGAAGACTACAAAAGTTTTGTTTTGGACTTCTCGACATTTGGCGAAGACCAAAATAGTTTTGGCGAAGACCATTTTGTAGTTGGCGAAGATCATGATTTTTTTATTTTAATACATTTTAAAGTTAGGGAAGACCAAAAAAGTTTTAGCGAAAGTCTATTCTTGTGCAGTTTAAGTAAAAAATTGCAAATCATGAATAGGGAGAGTAAAAAAGGATAAGAGAAAGCAAAATTTCACGCAAAGATACGCTAAGGTTTTCGCAAAGATACGCAAAGAAAATGATTTAGTGATTTAGTGATTCATGCCTAGCGGCAGGCAGGTGGTGAATTAGTGATTTTTAAAATGATTTTTATCCTTAACAAGATAAAGGGATTAGTTAATAAGGGAGGATGCTTTGTTAACAGCGATGTAGCGAGGACGTTTTGCTGAAGAATGATACGTTACTTCTAATATTAGCATTTTAAAATTCAGGGTTGCGAATAAAAGCAATTAAATGGTTTGAAAATACTTATTAGTTTATAATGATAACATCAAAATTAAGTGTAATTTTGCATAAAATTTAAAGAACAATGTTACTAAAAATTTATCCTGAAAATCCTAATCCAAGACACATAAAAACTGTGGTTGAATGCCTGAGTGATGGTGGCATCGTAATTTATCCTACAGACTCAGTATATGGTATCGGTTGTGATATCTTTAAATCAAGAACAGTTGAAAGAGTGGCTGAAATAAAAGGCATTAGAAAAGAAAATGCTAATTTTTCGTTTGTTTGCTATGATTTAAGTCAATTAGCAGATTTTACTAAACCTATAAGTAATACGACCTTTAAATTAATGAAACGTGCATTGCCCGGGCCGTTTACATTTATATTAGATGCGAATAATAATGTTCCAAAACTTTTCCAAAGTAAGAAAAAGACCGTAGGTATTCGTATTCCAGATAATTCAATTGCCCGTACTATTGTTAACGAACTTGGCAATCCAATAATGTCAACATCAGTACATGATGACGATCATATAATAGAATATACAACTGACCCTGAGCTAATTTACGAAAGATATAAAGATTTAGTTGATATTGTAATTGATGGTGGCTTTGGTGATAACGAACCTTCGACAGTAATAAGTTGTATTGGCGACGAAATAGTTGTTGTTCGTCAAGGTAAAGGTATTCTGGAAGATTATTTGTAAACTTATACTTATGATATGAAGGGTAATATATTTGATAATTGCAAAACTGACAGTAAAGAAGAAATCTTTGAAACGCTTTATCAGAATGAAAATGTAATTATTGAGCGTATTATTTCTTTCGGAAACGTTACTTCACAAGGTCAATGGTATGATCAGGAAAAAGATGAATGGGTGCTATTAATTGAAGGTAATGCTAAATTAGAGTTTGAAGATGATAGGATTGTAGAATTAAACAAAGGTGATTATGTTCATTTACCGGTTCATCAAAAACATAGAGTTATTTATACAAGTATTGATCCTAAATGTATATGGCTGGCATTTCATTTCAAAAGTTAATCTAACAATATTATTAATAAAATGAGTAATCAACCTCCACTTGCTGAGCAATTAAGACCATCAAATCTGAATGAATATATTGGTCAGAAACATTTGGTTGGAGAAAATGCTATCTTACGCAATGCAATAGAGTCAGGTAATATTCCTTCGATGATCCTCTGGGGACCTCCCGGTGTTGGTAAAACAACTTTAGCCTTTATTATTTCTCAATATTTAAATAAATCTTTCTTTACACTTAGTGCAATCAATTCAGGGGTAAAAGATGTGCGTGATGTTATTGATAAAGCCAAACAATCAGAGCATAATTCAATTTTGTTTATTGATGAAATTCATCGTTTTAATAAATCTCAACAAGATTCATTATTAGGTGCTGTAGAAAAAGGTATAATTACTTTAATAGGTGCCACAACTGAGAATCCTTCGTTTGAAGTTATCTCACCTTTACTTTCGCGATGTCAAGTGTATATTTTAAAGAATCTTGAAAAGGAAGAACTGCTACAACTTATTGATATAGCTAAAACAAGGCTCGAAAAGCAGCATAATGTTAAGATAGTTGTAAAAGAAGAGGAAGCTTTATTAAGAATCTCAGGAGGAGATGCACGTAAGTTGTTTAATGCAATAGAACTGGTCGTTAATATGGAATTAAAAAACGAAATCATTGAATTTACCAATGATAAAGTTCTGCATATTGTGCAACAAAATCTTGCTTTATATGACAAAGGTGGAGAAATGCATTATGATGTTATCTCAGCATTCATTAAATCAATGCGTGGCAGCGATCCTAATGCTGCAGTATATTATCTTGCACGAATGATTGCAGGGGGAGAAGATCCAAAGTTTATTGCAAGAAGAATGTTGATATTAGCTTCCGAAGATATCGGTAATGCTAATCCTAATGCTTTGTTATTAGCTAATTCGTGCTTTGATGCTGTTAATAAAATAGGTTACCCCGAGTGTAGAATTATTTTATCACAAACAGCAATATATCTTGCTACTTCTGCCAAAAGTAATGCAAGTTATACAGCTATTGACGAAGCTTTGGCTTTTGTAAAACAAACCGGTGATTTACCCGTTCCTTTACCTATTCGTAATTCTCCAACTAAACTAATGAAAGATATTGGTTATGGAAAAGAATATAAATATGCACATAGTTTTGAAAATAATTTTGTAGAAATGGAGTTCTTACCTGATAAAATAAAAGGGCATAAGTTTTATGAACCTCAGGATAATCCGAGGGAGAATGAACTAAGAGCACGACTTCATAATTTATGGAAGAAGAAGTACGGTTATTAATAGATAAATATACCTTTTCAAAATAATTCATAATTTAAGCACCAGTGCGAATATTAATACGTATATTTGCATGATAAAATAACACGGTTTTGAAGAAAATATATATACTGGTTTTAAAATCATATCTAGGTCCATTGGTGATGACTTTTTTCATTGCTGTATTTATTCTATTGATGCAATTTCTATGGAAATACATCGATGATTTTGTTGGCAAAGGATTAGAATGGTATGTTATAGCACAATTAATGTTTTATGCTTCTGCTACTTTTGTTCCACTAGCATTGCCATTAGCAATATTACTTTCCTCCTTAATGACGTTTGGAAATTTAGGAGAGAAGTATGAACTTACAGCCATGAAAGCTGCCGGTATTTCATTGAAAACTGTAATGCGTCCATTGATTATTGTATCTATTGTTATAAGTGCAATTGCTTTTTACTTTTCAAATAATGTAATGCCTTTCGCTAATTTAAAGTTTAAATCATTGTTGTATGATGTGCAATCAAAGAAACCTGCTGTTAATATTCAGGAAGGAATGTATTATAGCGGGATTGATGGTTTTGTAATTAAGATAGGGAAGAAAGATAGTGATGGGAAAACGCTTCATAATGTTATGATTTATAATCATACAAAAAGAATGGGGAATAATAATCTGACTGTTGCTAAATCAGGTAAGATGGAATTGTCTTCTAATAATCGTTTTCTTATATTTACTTTGTTTGATGGTGCTAATTATGATGAAGATGTAAGCACTCCTCAAAATATGATTAATCGCCCAATGTTGCGTACAATGTTTAAAGAAGAGAAAAGAAGATTCGATTTATCAGCTTTTGCATTATCTAAAACAAATGAAGCTCTTTTTAAAGGGCATTTTCAGATGTTAAATCTAAAGCAACTAACTTTAACTGAAGATACACTTAATAAAGAATTAAATGTTCGTAAATTAGATTTTTATAATTCAAATATGTCAAAGTTTTGGGCTTATTCTTCTCAATATGATACAATCTTTAAATTGAGATTAGATACTTTGCCAAAGCTTCATGGGAACTTTGTTGATAATTTTCAAGGTGATAAATTATCCAGAATGATAAGTACTTCGCTACAATCAGCAAGAGGAACAAAGGGTGATATTGATTATTTTAGTATTGAATTTAAAGATAAAGAAGAATACATTCGTAGGTATGATATTGAATGGCATAGGAAATTTACTTTGTCGATAGCATGTTTGATATTATTCTTTATTGGTGCACCGCTCGGAGCTATTATTAGAAAGGGAGGGTTTGGTTTACCTGTAGTTTTATCTGTAGTTTTCTTTGTTATATTTCATATAATTTCAATAATTGGCGAAAAAGTATCTAGAGAAGGAACTTTAGCAGCAAGTCAGGGTATGTGGATAGCATCTGCTGTATTGCTTCCTTTAGGTATCTTTTTAACTTTTAAAGCAACAACTGATTCACAATTATTGGATAGTGATGCTTGGATTAGAAAAATCAAAAAGTTGATCAATCGCACAAAATAATATTCAATGAGGATTCTTCAGCTATGTAATAAACCGCCTTATCCACCTTTAGAAGGAGGCTCTATTGCAATGAATAATATTACACAAGGTTTATTGGATGCAGGTCACGAATTGAAAGTTGTTGCAATAAGTAGTTTTAAAAACGAAGTTAATATTGATGAATTTCCTAAAGAATATCTTGATAAAACTAAATTTGAATCTGTTTTTGTTGATTTAAGAATTAAACCTAAAGCAGCTTTTATAAATCTTTTTTCTAAGAATTCATATCATGTTCAACGTTTTATTTCTTTAAATTTTGAAAACAAATTAAAACAAATTTTAGGAGAGGAAACTTTTGATATAGTTCAATTGGAAACGCTCTTTATGACTCCTTATATTAAAGTTATCCGTCAGTTTTCGGATGCTAAAATTGTTTTACGCTCTCATAATATTGAACATCTTATTTGGAAAAGAGTAGCTAAGTTTGAAAAGAATGCTTTAAAAAGATGGTATATTAATCGACTTGCAACTACGCTGTCAAATTATGAAAAGAAAACAATTAATCAATATGATGGCATTGCTTCTATAAGTAAAAAAGATATTGAGTATTTTATAAAAGAAGGTTGTATTAAGCCAATTACTGATATAACTTTTGGAATAGATGTTGAGAATTTTAATACTAATAATTCATCTCTTAAAGAATCTCAAATATCTTTATTTCATATAGGAGCAATGAATTGGATTCCTAATCAAGAAGGTATTAAATGGTTCCTAGTAAATGTTTGGCAAGATATTAATGCTATTTTTAATAATTTAGAATTGTATTTAGCAGGCAGGAAGATGCCTGAATGGCTTTTAAATAGTACTTATCCTAATGTTATTATTAAAGGTGAAGTTGAAGATTCTAAAGAATTTGTTAACTCTCATTCTATTATGATAGTTCCTTTGTTTTCGGGTAGTGGATTACGAATTAAAATTATTGAAGCAATGGCTTTAGGTAAAACTGTAATCTCTACTACTATTGGTGCTGAAGGAATAAACTACACTAACAATGAAAATATAATTATCGCTGACTCAAAAGAAGAATTTATTTCAGCAATTACTACTTGTATTGATAATCCTGAATTTTGTAAAACAATTGGATTAAATGCAAGTAAACTAATAAAAGCAGAACACAACAATCGTATTATTACTCAACGATTAGTTTCTTTTTATGAAGACCTTATTTTAAATCCAAAAGTAATCTAAATATGAAGATTTTTATTTTACTTTCAAGAGTTCCATATCCTTTAGATAAAGGTGATAAACTTAGAGCATATAATTTTATTAAATATTTATCAGTTAATAATGAGATTTATCTTTGTTGTTTAAATGATTCAAATTTACATAATGAGGCAATAAATGAACTGAATAAATATTGTAAAAGAATAGATGTTTTTAAAATAAATTATTTAAGTATCTTAATAAATCTTATTAAAGCTCTTTTTAATAAGATACCTTTTCAAGTTGGTTATTTCTTTAATTCAAGTGTTAAAAAGAAAATAGATGTAATCTTAAGTGATATTAAACCAGAACATATTTTATGTCAGCTAATCAGGACTTCAGAATACGTTAGAAATATTGATATAAATAAGACTTTAGACTATCAGGATGTGTTTTCTTATGGTGTTAAAAGACGAATTGATAAAGCTCCATTTTATATGAAATATTTATTAAAGTTGGAATATAAAAGGCTTTTAAATTATGAACATGATATATTTGACTCATTTAACCACAAGTTAATAATATCTGAACCTGATAAAATCTTAATTCCTCACTTTAATAATAAATCAATTCATGTACTTAAGAACGGTTTAGATCATGATTATTATAAACCAATTGATATTGAAAAAGAATATGATCTGCTTTTCTCAGGGAATATGGCTTATCCTCCAAATGTTGACGCAGCAATCTATTTAATTAATGATATTTTACCTTTAATTATAAAAGAATTTCCTGAAATTAAAATATTAATTGCAGGTGCTAATCCAACTATTAAAGTACGAAGACTTGCCTCTAAGAATATAATTATTACAGGTTGGGTAGATGATATGCGCAATTGTTATGCGAAATCTAAACTATTTATAGCTCCCATGCGTTTAGGTACAGGTTTGCAAAATAAATTGCTTGAAGCAATGTCTATGAAATTACCTTGTATAACAACTACTTTAGCAAACAATTCTTTGGGTGCAACGAATGATCTTGAAGTCTTAGTGGGGAATAATAATTTGGAACTTTCTCAACATATATGCAAGCTATTAAAAGATGTTGAGTATTCAAATAAATTATCAAACAATGCTTATAAATTTGTCCATGATAATTATAGTTGGGAAACAGAAATAAATAAATTAGAAGAAATTATCTCTAAATAATAATATAATTTTATGAAATCATTATTAATAAGACTTTGGGAAGAGAAGACATTATTTTGTCTGTTGGTTATTGCTTTTCTTGCTCGTGTAGTTGCTATTTTCTTTGCAAAAGGTTTTGGAATGCACGACGATCATTTCCTGGTAATTGAAGCTTCACAATCATGGGTTGATGGTTATGATTATAACTATTGGTTACCTTGGTCAGCTAAGAATACCGGACCTGATGGCCATAATTTCTTTTATGTTGGCATACATTTTATATTATTTACAATAATAAAATGGTTACACATCTTCAACCCTCAAACTAAAATGATAATCATAAGGTTAATTCATGCATTGTGGTCATTGTTAATAATAAAATTTGGTTATAAAATTACATTAAAACTTGCTGATAAAAAAGCAGCTATTCAAGCCGGATTATTATTAGCATTGTTATGGTTTTTCCCTTGGTTAAGTGTCAGAAATTTAGTTGAAGTTGTATCCATACCCTTTTTAATGTGGGGGATATGGTTGTTGATAAAGAATGAAGATCTTAAACCAAGTACTTTAATCTGGGTAGGTTTTTTATTTGGTTTAGCATTTACCACAAGATTTCAAACCTTAATGTTTATAAGTGGTATAGGTTTGGTTTTTCTTATTAACTGGCAATGGAAATATATCATTTATGTTGTTTTTGGGTTTTGTTTAAGTATATTTATTTTTGAAGGTATAATAGATATTATCTTATGGGGAAGGCCTTTTGCAGAAACTTTAGAATATCTGAAATATAACATGGCGCATTCAAAGGATTATATTATATCTTCGTGGTACACTTATATTTTATTCTTATTGGGAGTCTTAATACCACCAATAAGCATTGCTTTGTTTGTTGGCTTTTTTAGAAGTTGGAAAAAATATTTATTAATCTTCTTACCCACATTTTTATTTTTAGTTTTTCATAGTACTTTTCCTAATAAACAAGAAAGATTTATAATAACTATTGTTCCATTCTTTATTATTTTAGGTGTGATTGGATGGAATGATCTGATGAATCATAAACCATTATTATATTCAAAACTAAAGAAAACGATTAAAGTAAGTTTGATTATTTTCTGGATATTAAACTTTATATTAATGTCTATATTTTCTATACATTATTCTAAAAGATCAAGAGTTGAATCCATGACTTATTTATCAAAATATAAAAATATACAGATGATTATGATGGAGAATACAAATGCAAATGATATTAAAATGCCTCCATTATTTTATCTGGGTCAATGGGTTGGAGTTTATGAAATAAGTAAAACATTGACTCTTGATTCTTTAAATTTATATTTACATCAATATAAAAGTTCACCAAGATTTATTTTATTTGAAGGAGATAAAAACTTAAATTCAAGAGTAGATAGTGTTAAGAAATTACTGCCAAATATTGAAAGTGAAACGATTGTTAAGCCTGGTTTGATTGATGACATAGTCTATAAATTGAATCCAATTAATGTAAATCAAACTATTTATATCTATCGTAATAAAGATTTCTTTCCTTCAAAATTAGATTAATTTTATATTGTTATGGATAAAGAGCAGTTAAAGCAGAGGATTGATAAATTAGTAGATGAATTAAATCAGCATAATTATAATTATTATGTTTTAGATAATCCTGTTATAAGTGATTATGATTTTGATAAACTGCTTGAGGAACTCATAAAATTAGAAAAAGAAGCTCCTGAATTTATAAGAGATGACTCACCTACCAAAAGGGTAGGAGGAGCAATTATTAAATCATTTAAACAGGTAAAGCATAAGTCTCCAATGCTTTCTTTGGGCAATACTTATTCGTATGAAGAGTTGATTGAATTTGATAATCGTATTAAAAAACTTATTGATGCCGATTATGAATATGTTTGCGAACTTAAATATGACGGTGTTGCAATTGGATTGACTTATATTGATGGCATTTTAACACAGGCAGTAACTCGAGGTGATGGGGTTCAAGGCGATGATGTGACTGCAAATGTCAGGACTATCCGTAGCATTCCTTTAAAATTAAAGGGTATTTATCCTAAAGAATTCGAGATTCGTGGGGAGATTGTCCTTCCACATGAAGGTTTTGAAAGGTTGAATAATGAGCGTATTGAAATAGGTGATGAACCTTTTGCAAATCCCCGGAATGCTGCATCAGGAAGTTTAAAGATGCAGGATTCTAATGAGGTAGCTAATCGTCCTTTGGATTGTTTGTTGTATTTTTTGCTGGGTAATGATCTTCCTTATCAATCTCATTATGAAAATTTGATTGCTGCCAAAGAATGGGGTTTTAAAATTCCTAATTACATGGTTAAATGTAATAACATTGAAGATGTTTTTGATTTTATAAATATGTGGGATGTTGCTCGCAATGAGCTTCCTTTTGATATTGATGGTATTGTAATTAAAGTTAATTCATATCAGCAATGGGAGCAATTGGGTTTTACAGCTAAATCGCCACGTTGGGCAATTGCTTATAAGTTTAAAGCCGAGCGAGTTTTAACTGAGTTATTGTCTGTTGCTTTTCAGGTTGGAAGAACGGGAGCTATTACTCCGGTTGCCAATTTGCGTCCTGTTCAGCTTGCCGGCACTGTTGTAAAGCGCGCTTCTTTACATAATTCTGATATTATTCAAAAGTTAGATATCAGAACAGGTGATATGGTTTATGTTGAAAAAGGTGGTGAGATTATTCCAAAGATTGTTGGTGTTGATATCTCCAGAAGGAAAAGTAATTCTCAGGAATTAATTTACATAACTAATTGTCCTGAATGTAACGCTGTTTTAACGCGTAAAGAAGGTGAGGCTTCGCATTATTGTCCTAATGAGAACGAATGCCCTCCACAGATAAAGGGAAAGCTTGAGCATTTTATCAGCCGAAAGGCTATGAATATTGATAGTCTTGGTGAAGGTAAAATAAGTATGCTTTATGATAATAATCTTGTTAAAGATATTTCGGATTTATATAATTTAAATTATGACAGTTTAATAGGACTCGAAAAAGTAATTGTTGACGATGTTTCGCAAAAGAAATTAAGTTTTAAAGATAAAACAGTTACTAATATTTTAAATGGTATTAACTATTCTAAATCTGTTGGTTTCGAAAGAGTTTTATTTGCTATTGGGATAAGATATGTTGGGGAAACTGTTGCTAAAAAACTTGTTTTGCATTACAAGAACATTGATAACTTGATGAATGCTACTTACGAAGATTTAATTAACGTAGATGAAATAGGGGAGAAGATAGCAGAAAGTATTATTAATTTTTTTAAAGTTGAGAAGAATCTTTTGATTATTGATAAGTTAAAGAAAGCAGGATTGCAGTTTGTGTTAAATGAAGATAATTTACCCAAACAATTATCCGAAACATTAAAAGGCAAGACTATAGTTGTATCAGGTAATTTTGGTACTCCCGAAGAGCGTAAACGTATAGAAGAACTTGTAGAGCTAAATGGAGGCAAAAAAGGAAGTTCTGTTACAGGTAAAACTTCTTTGATTGTAGCAGGCGAAAACATGGGACCTGATAAGCGGGAAAAAGCTCTAAAGTTTAAAATTCCTATCATAACGGAGGAAGAATTTCTTAATATGATTTCTTAAATTTTATTATTAAAGAAAGAATAACATCTTTTAGGGCTTAGATATTTGTTAAAAAACTTTTGATTAGTTTTAATTTAAACTAAAATTTTATTGAGCAAATATATTTCTTAATACTATTTTAAGCAGTATTTCATTATTTTATATTCTTGAATAGCTTTCAATAAATAGAATCTACCTATAATTAATATTAGTACTTTACATGAAAATGCCAATATCTGACAGAAGCATGTTACTGCATGACATTTGTGTAAAACTGAAGATATTTATTATCTTTATAAATAATACATATAGATTACTAAAGGATTGTAATAAATCATGAAAAAATCTTTCAATTGAAATATATGTAGTCATAAAATTTCATTCAAATAGTAATAATTAAAATTTTTAAAAAGCACAATGAAAAACATGTGGTAGAAAATTCCTGTTATTTTGATTAGATTTTGCTTTTTTAGTAAATATTTATTTGTTGTATTGAATAAATGTATAATTTTACGAAATAATACAAAATAAATAACATAACCTATGAATCCAAATACAATCAGAGAATTTGCTTCTTCATTTCAAAAGAGCAGAATACTATTAAGTGCTTTTGAGCTTGATATCTTTACTAATATAGATGAATCAGGTTCTACAATCGAACAAATAACAAACACTTTGCATCTTGATATTCATGCTTGCGAACGTCTGTTGAATGCTTTAGTTTCATTAGGTTTCTTGACAAAACAAAATGATAAGTACTTTAATACATCTGATTGTTTTACGTTTTTATCTAAAAAGAGCCTTGAATATATGGGCGGATTAATGCACTCCAATCATTTATGGAATACCTGGAGCAACTTAACACAGGTAGTAAAAACAGGAAAGTCTGTACATCCAACCGAAATAAATAATAAGGGAGAAGACTGGCTTTTCCCTTTTATAAACGCCATGCATGATAGAGCTACCAATCAAGCTCCACCACAATTAGCTTCAATTGATCTTACCAATATTAATTCAATTATAGATATTGGGGGAGGGTCGGGAGCATATTCGATGGAATTAATCAATAGAAAACCTAAGATACAAGCCACAGTCTTTGATTTGCCCAATGTAGTGCCAATCACACAAAAGTTTATTGATAAAGAATGCTATACAGGTAGAATAAAAACTAATATAGGTGATTATACTTCAGAAGAGTTACCAAAAGGATTTGATATGGCATTTCTATCTGCAATAATTCATAGTAATTCATTAGAAGTAAATCAGGATTTAATGCATAAATGCTATAGATCATTAAATACCAGTGGAAAGATAGTGATTCAGGATTGGATAATGAATAACGATAGAACGCAACCAACATCAGGAGCTGTGTTTGCAATTAATATGCTGGTTGGTACTGAAGCAGGAGATTGCTTTACTGAAAAAGAAGTTTATGATATGTTGACAAACGCTGGATTCACTAACATTACAAGAAAAGAATTTGAATCAGGTTTAAGTCAAGTAACTGCTGAAAAGAATTAACAATTGTGGCGTAATAGACAAAATAGTTGGTCGTGCCTATCTAAAACCATTATTATATCTA
>JBAXLO010000089.1:0-16545 GCA_037134755.1 Bacteroidota bacterium
ACAGCCTTAAAATATCTATCAACAATATGAATTTTAGGTAAGATATTAATCTTAAGTTTAACCAATAACCACTTCTCTACATTAAGTTTATTAAAAGTAAATGAAGGCACCTTCAACTTCATCTTCACTCTAAAAGTCCTTATATTCTTATGAAGATCAATAATACAATCGAAGTTTTCTTTTTGTAAGATGTCGATAGTATCGTTTAAATTAGTCTCAAGACAATGAACTTTACTTATATACGGGTTATTGATAAGAAGACCGGCAAATGATTTCTTGGTAAGATAATGAATTTCCACATCATCCATCTGCTGTTTAACACAACGTATAATGGGCGTAGTGAGAACAATATCACCAATTGAGCTAAACCTTATGATAAGTACTTTCTTCAAATTATTTTTTTTACAAAAGTAACAAATAATAATAATAAATGCCTACTTTTGCATAATGATACTTACAGATACGCACACACATTTATATGCTGATGAGTTTGCAGCGGACTTACAACAAGTTGTTGAGAATGCTTATGCAAAAGACGTAAAATATTTTTTACTTCCAAACATCGACAGTACGACTATCAAGAGAATGAAAGAGCTTTGCAAAGCCTATCCTAAGAATATGTTTCCTATGATTGGCTTGCATCCTACTTCTGTTAACGACAATTATCATAAGGAATTGCAATTAGTTTTAAAAGAACTGGAGACTAATAAATATTATGCTGTAGGCGAAGTAGGTATTGATCTTTATTGGGATAAGTCTTTTCAGAAAGAGCAGAACTTTGTGTTTCGTTATCAAATAGAGCTTGCACGGGAGTTTAAGTTACCTTTGGTTATACACACCCGCAGTTCATTTGATGATGTTATTAACATTATAGAAGAAACAAATGCTGATGATCTTACAGGAGTATTCCATTGCTTTGGAGGCACATGGGAAGAAGCTGTGCGAATAAAAGAATTAGGTTTTAAGTTTGGCATTGGAGGTGTTGTTACTTTTAAGAACTCAGGTTTAGATAAGATTGTAGATCATCTTGATTTGGAAGATATACTATTGGAAACAGATTCGCCTTATCTTACTCCAATACCATTCAGAGGCTCTCGTAATGAGAGTGCATACATACATATTGTAGCTCAAAAGGTAGCCGAATTAAAAGGAGTAAGTATCGAAGAAGTTGCCAATGTAACTACACAGAATGCAAGGGATCTTTTTAAATTCTAAAACATTAATAATAATTCTTAAATGAAATTCAGATCATCAATACTTGTTATCTATACCGGTGGAACTATTGGTATGATTAAAGACCCTGAAACCGGTGCATTGCATCCTATCAACATGGATTTATTATACCAATCGATACCCGTTCTAAAGAATTTTAATTATCATATTGATTCTTTCTCTTTTGATCCATTGATTGATTCCTCTAATATGAATCCTTCGTTCTGGATAAGGCTTGCCGAGGTTATTGATGAGAATTATGAAACTTATGATGGCTTTGTAGTGTTGCATGGTACCGATACTATGTCGTACACTGCATCTATACTAAGCTTTATGTTGGATAATCTTAACAAACCAGTTGTGCTTACCGGTTCGCAGATTCCTTTGGGAGTTGTACGTACAGATGGTCGTGATAATATTATTAATTCTATTGAGATAGCTGCCGCTAAAGAAGATAATACTCCTATAGTTCCCGAAGTTTGTATTTGTTTTGAAAATAAACTATTCCGTGGAAACCGTACTAATAAGTTTAATGCAGAGAACTTCGAAGCATTTGTATCAGGTAATTATCCTACACTTGCAAAGGTTGGTGTAAATATTAAATACAAACATCATCTAATCCTTAAACCTAATTTCAAAAAGCTTAAAGTTTATAAAGAACTTGACAACAATATTGCAATCCTTAAACTATTCCCCGGTATTACCCAAAATGTTGTAGATAGTATTCTAACAATAAAAGGTCTTAAAGCAGTTATATTAGAAACCTATGGTTCGGGCAATGCTCCCACTGACAAATGGTTTATTAATGCTTTGGAAGAAGCAATCCAAAAAGACATCATTATATATAATGTATCACAATGCAAATCCGGTTCCGTTGAATTAGGCAAATACGAAACCAGTGTTGACCTGGAAAGAATAGGCGTAATAAGCGGATACGATATAACCACCGAATCAGCAGTAGCTAAGCTTATGTTTTTATTAGGATTAAATATGCCTATTACAGAAGTTAAAAGATTACTTCAAGTATCCTTAAGAGGAGAGATGACAGTATAAGAGTCTACCGCTTAGCATTTTTTTTACTGCTAAACTAATTGAATTAAATGTCCCATTCATAATTCATAATTCATAACTCATAATTCATAATTAATTCGTATCTTTGCAGCCTTAAACGGAGAGATGGCCGAGTTGGTCGATGGCGCACGCCTGGAAAGTGTGTAAACGCCAAAAGCGTTTCATGGGTTCGAATCCCATTCTCTCCGCTTCTTTTTCATTGCACGTAATGATTTGCTTTAATGTTCTTTTCGGCGAGTTCAACTGTTTCCTCTATTCTCTTTTGCCTTGTTACCGGGTTTTTTGTTAATGATATCCACCCAAGTATTATCTTTTTCGATGAATCTCTAAAGGCCTTAAAGTTATCGTAAGCAGTCTGGTTTTTATCAAACTCTTTCTGGAGGTCAGGGGGAATTAATAGATTGTCAATCTCTTCTAACTTCAGCCAGTTGCCTTTCTGCTTTGCAAAATCAATTACAGCCTGTCCTGCTTCTGTCATCAAGCCTTGTTCCGTTAATTTTTCCACCCTTTCACGGTTCGATCTGCTCCAGTAACTTGTTGGGTTCCTTTTGCAAAAGTATATATAGTAGCTGTCCCCGTCGCGTTTGTTGGTTCGGCTGTCCACCCATCCAAAACACAAAGCTTCTTCCACTGATTCATCGTATCCCACACATGGTACTTCGCTCTTTTTGTGATATATAATCAACCACAACGACTTCTCTTTGTCGTGTTTCTCTTGTAGCCATTTCCTCCACTCACTCCTTGATTCTGCGTGATATGTATGTATGCCGTTCTTTAATTCCATGTCTTTTAATCTGTGTTAAATTATTTCTATACAAAAGTACAATTAATATCATCACCACGGCTATTCTTTTTATTATAAATATCTTTAAAACAAAATCAATTCTTCTGATAAAATGTTTACTTTTGTAGTGTTTTAAAACTAATAACAAGCATCAGACTATAGGATTCATTATTATGAAGAAACCAATTTTACTTTACATCTTACAAAAGGAGTTTACACAGATATTCCGAAACAAAGGAATGTTGCCTATTATGTTTGTAATGCCTGTGGTTCAGCTTTTGGTGTTGTCGTTTGCTGCTACATTCGAGATGAAAGACATTAAGATTAACATCATCGACAATGATAAGTCTCCCGCTTCGCGAGAACTTGTAAGCAAGTTCAAAGGATCTAAGTTCTACACCATTGTTAATTATACCGATGCGTATAATGTTGCCGAAACCGACCTTAAAACCAATAAGGCCGACATTATTCTTCAGATTCCGCAGTATTTTGAAAAGGATATTGTAAAAGAAAATTCCGCCAAGGTAAAACTTACCATTAATGCTATCAATGGCAGTGCTGCCGGCCTGGTAAGTGCTTACACCTTCTCTATTATAAAAGATTTCAACAAGGCGCTTATTGTTGAAACACTGGGCACTAAGATTGAGATGCCCATTAAAACCAACACGTCCTATTGGTTCAACCCAGAGCTTGATTATAAAACATATATGGTGCCGGGAATACTCGTGTTGCTAGTTTCCATCATCAGTTTGTTCCTCTCTTCAATGAATATCGTCCGCGAAAAAGAAATGGGCACTATCGAGCAAATCAACGTAACACCAATTCTAAAGTACCAGTTTGTAGCCGGAAAGCTCATCCCCTTCTGGATAATCGCTATGTTCGAGTTAGCATTTGGTTTGCTTCTCGCTAAACTTATATTTTCACTCCCAATACTTGGCAACGTAGGTGTAATATTCCTCTTTGCAGGCCTTTACATCCTTGCCTTGCTCGGTTTAGGCTTGTTCATCTCAACCATTTCCGATACCCAGCAACAATCAATGTTTATCTCTTGGTTTTTAATGGTAGTCTTCATATTATTAAGCGGATTGTTTACACCTGTCGAAAGTATGCCACATTGGGCACAAAACCTCAACATCATCAATCCTATCAGCTACTTCATTAAAGTAATGCGCATGGTATTACTCAAAGGAGCAGGTATAAAGGAACTCATCAACCAGTTTATTGGAATGACTATCTATGCCGTCATTTCCATCTTTTTAGCCATTAGAATGTATCGTAAAAAAAGTTAAGGTTTGTTTTTTACCCTTATTAACCGGACAAAGAGCTAAATAGAGGTGTAGATAACTAAAGTTGATACCATCCCAAAACTATCGCCTTACTATTTTGTTAATTAATGTCAAACTTATCATTTAAACCAAAATAAGTAGATTTATAGCGGCAAAATTTGTACTTTTGCACACTAATTCACAAAGAAAATATACAAAGTAAGAATGGAAGAATCTCAAAAGAATGCACATCGTTACCTGCCTTTAGTTTTTGCAGGCATTTTAATAGCAGGGATACTGATAGGCACTAAATTACCAAAGAAACAGTTTAATTCTAAATACGATAAGATTGGTGATGTCATCAACATGGTGATGCAAAACTATGTGGATAGTGTTGATAAAGAATCGCTGAAAGCTAAGGCTATCACAGGTATGTTAGAGAGCCTCGATCCACATTCAGTGTACATTCCGGCATCCGATTTCAACGAAAGTAACGATCCTTTGTTAGGCAAGTTCGAAGGGATTGGAGTTCAGTTTCGTCTTCAAAAAGACACTATTATGGTGATAACTCCTGTAACGGGAGGTCCGTCCGAGAAAGTAGGCATCCGTGCCGGCGACCGTATAGTTACTGTTGATGGTAAGAATGTTGCAGGGGTCAAGATCAAAGACATTGACGTGATGCGCAAGCTGAAAGGTAAGAAGGGCACTAAAGTTAAAGTTGGTATCCTTCGCAGAGGCATTCAGCATCCTATTGAATTCACTATCCTCCGCGATGTTATCCCCACTTACAGCATCGATGTTTATTATATGGTAGATAAAGAAACCGGCTACATTAAGTTAAGTAAGTTCTCCGAAACCAGTCACGAAGAGTTTCTTAATGCAATGGATGAACTTAAAGCTAAAGGCTTGAAAAAGCTTATCCTCGACCTTAGAGACAACGGTGGTGGCTACTTACAGACAGCAATTGCACTTGCCGACGAGTTTTTGTCAGCGGGCAAGATGATTGTTTACACCGAAGGCAGGAATCAGGCAAACCGTTACAGTAAAGCAACTAGCAGAGGTATATTCGAGAAAGAGCCTTTGGTTATTTTAATAGATGAGTTGTCTGCTTCGGCAAGCGAAATCATTTCGGGAGCCATTCAGGACAACGACCGTGGATTGATAATAGGAAGAAGATCATTCGGTAAAGGGCTTGTTCAGGAGCAATATTTCTTGTCGGATAGCAGTGCCATCCGATTAACTGTTGCCAGATATCATACTCCAACAGGTCGTTGCATTCAGCGTTCATACAAAAACGGGATGGAAGATTATATGAATGATCTTAACCAACGCCTGCAAAGTGGCGAGTTGGAAAACCCTGATCTTACTAAGTTTGCCGACTCATTAAAGTTTAAAACACCTAAGGGAAAGATCGTTTACGGCGGTGGTGGCATTATGCCCGATATTTATGTTCCGCTTCACGCAAATAAAAAACTAGAGTACTACAATGCAGTCTCTAACAAAGGCCTGATTTATCAGTATGCCTTTGATTATGTGGATAAAAACAGAATGGAGCTCAGCAGGTTTAAAACTTCTGATGATTACATAAAGAACTTTAACGTAAGCGAATCCATGATGAAAGAGTTTATCGCTTACGCGGATAAGAATGGTGTAAAGACTGCTAACGAAAAGGAATCGAACGATAAGATTAAGGTGCTCTTGAAAGCTTATATTGGTAGAAATCTATTGGATGACAAATGTTTTTATCCAATCTATCTTTCTATTGATCCTACTTTCGAAAGAGCAATGGAAGAGATTAAGAAAATGAAATAAACAAACTTAACTTCATCTTAATATAATACAAAGATGGGATTCTACGATCTTGATAAGGAACAACGCGATACACTCGTTAATCGGATAAACGATGAGCTTTTTGAGGAGCTTAATAAGAACATCATTGACAAGACAACCATTTACTTTTCGGATACAGATACTTACATTCGCAAGACTGCTTATCTGGCTATAGGGAAGATCTTTAAAGCCAATAAAGCACTTCACCGTAAGGTAATAAGTATGCTCGACATGCTGTTCCTTTCCGATAATTTCTATATACGACAGACTGTTATTAATAGTTGTGGCGAACTTGGCTTAACCGACTTTGCAATTGTTGAACCCCTTCTTGAAAAAGGCTTGTATGATCCGCATCATTCTGTTCGCAATGCTGTGATTGGTGCGTTAAAGAAGATTATAGAGAAAAATCCTGTGCCTTCGTTGGTATTTGCTAAAAGATACCTCCATCACGAAGATAAAGAAATACGAAGGGAGATTTGTCATGGTTTGGAGCTTAGGGGGAGGAAATACCCTCAGGATGTGTTGCCTTTGCTCAAAGAATTGCAGGATGAAAAGACTTCAAGGGTTCGCAACATGCTGATACATGTTATCGGACAGATTGCTTATAAAAAGGGTTGCCTTGCTACAGTAGCCAAGGAGCTAAAGACTTGGGATAATAAATCATTGGTTAAGGAAGCTGTTGAAGAAATCATAAGTGTTCACGACAGTTATAAAAACTTCGCAGCAATGACGCAGGAAGAGGCTGTTTCTTATCTAAATACGATCTTTATATAAACATAAGGGGTGATTGCTTGTTGTTTGATGTTAATTGATATCTAATATTAATAAGGTGATAATAAAGAGTGAAACAAGGTATTTGGACAATTTTCCTTTGATTACGAAGTCAGAGGCGTTGACCATGACATCAACAACGTCGACCATGACATCAACGATGTCGAACATGACTTCAATGACGTTAAACATGACATCAACGACGTTGACCATAACATCAACGACGTTGACCATGACATTAACGACGTTGACCATGACTTCAATGATGTCGACCATGACTTCAATGATGTCGACCATGACTTCAATGGCATTGATTACAAAGTTAAGATTTCATTACCTCAAAAGTAAACTGAATTCTATTGACTTTTAAATAATAACATCATAATCAAACTTAAGATAGTAAACAAATAAATAAAACATAGCAAACTTAAGATTGTAAACATAATCAACAATATATTAAAGAATAATATCAATCAAATACTAAACATCATTAAAGCAAAAATCATAATTACTTACATCATTATTCTTTCTGCGAATGGAATATTTTAGTACTTTTGTAAACATTTAATCAACATCATGAAAAGAATCTTTATTAATACATTACTGCTTCTTATCCTAATGTTTGCTATTGTGAACAGCGTTAACAGCCAGATTAGTGTTGGAGGCATTCCGCTTAGTTTGAGTACTAAAACTGAGAATAGTTTTATCCAAACTATCGTTGTTGAGAAGCCTGATATGCAAAGGACTGCTTTAGAAGATGAACTTGCCAACAAAAGGAATAAACCATATAGGATAGGCATCAATATTCCTGTTAATAAAGGTATTGATAACTCAGGCACTTGGACTGTTTCAGCAAACGGAGATAAGATTTGGCGTTTAAAGTTAACGGCTAAAGATGCAACAGCATTAGGTGTTTACTACAACAGCTTTTATATTCCTAAAGGTGGGAAACTTTTTCTTTATAATGATACTTATGAAAAGATAATTGGTGCTTATACAAGTGTTAACAACTCTCCATCAAGGCTATTTGCTACCGAACTTATAAGTGGTGAGTCCGTTACACTAGAATATGATCAACCCGCAAATGTTAAAGACAATGCTATTATAAACATCTCCGAAGTAGATTATGCCTATAGATCAGTTAATAAAATGGCCAACTCCGGTTCATGCGAAGTTAATGTAAATTGTAGTGAGGGCAATAACTGGAAAGCACAAAAGCAAGGAGTAGTTAAGATTACGGTAAAAACAATTGGAGGAACTTTCTTATGTTCAGGCTCAGTTGTAAATAATACACGAAACGATTATATACCTTATGTATTAACAGCCGATCATTGTGCTTTTGATGGTGGTGGCGCTACCCCATCTGACCTTGCTCAATGGATATTTTACTTTAATTATGAAGCTCCTGATTGCGCTAAACCTTCTTCAACAGGAAGCTTAGCAACAATGACTATGACAGGTGCTACTAAAATGGCTGAAGCAGGTGAAGGCGGTGCTACCGGTTCCGACTTCTATCTCGTTTTATTAAATAATAGTATCCCCGATTCCTATAATCCTTACTTTATAGGTTGGGATAGGACGAACAATCCGAGCCCTTCGGGTGTTGGTATTCATCATCCTTCCGGAGATATTAAGAAGATTTCGACATATAATACTACTTTGGCTACTTCTCAATGGGGTAGTAATGGTGTATTTTCGCATTGGCAGGTTTATTGGGATCAAACAGCAAATGGACATGGAGTTACCGAAGGAGGATCATCAGGTTCGGCTATCTTTGATAACAACGGCAGACTAATTGGCACCTTAACCGGTGGAGATTCTGATTGTGGCAATCTTACAGGTGCTGATTGGTACGGTAAGTTTTACTATCATTGGGATTTAAATGACACTACTCCTCAAGGAAGATTAAAAGATTGGCTCGATCCTATCTCAAAAGGAGTCACGCAGTTGGATGGTGTTTATTATCCTATTATTGATTTTAATGCTGACAAGACTGTTGTTCCTTTTGGTTCAACTGTTAATTATACTGATGCCTCAAGAGGAGGTCCTTATCAATACCAATGGAAGTTCGAAGGAGCTGTTCCTGATACTTCTAATGAGCGTAATCCTTCAAACATTACTTATCCAGCTTTAGGATCTTATAATGTTACTTTAAGAGTCATCAGACCTGATACTACTATCATTAAGACAAAAACAAATTATATAAGAGTATTCGATGCGGTTAAGTTATATCCTAATCCAGCATCTGATTATGTTTGGCTCGACCTTGCTAACAACAATTATTCTACCATTAAGGTAAGTATTTATAATATGTTTGGAATGTTGGTAAGCTCTAAAGAACAAACGCTCACAAACGAAACAGGAATCTACTTTAATACATCTTACCTTAGTTCCGGCATCTATTTGTTCCGTATCGAAGGCAATTCTAATGTATTAGAGAAGAAAGTTATTATCATTCATAAATAATCAAAGATGGAAAACATTACTGAAATCATTAATAATAAACACTCAAATATAAGTAATACAGTAAAAGATATTGCTCTTAAAGTTTTAAATGGACAACGTATTTCTGTTGAAGAATGCGTTGTTCTTTACGAAGAGGCTGACTTAAGTTTGGTTGGGATGCTTGCTAATCAAATTAGGGAACAAAAGAACGGTAACTACACTTATTATAATAAAAATCTGCATCTTGAACCTACAAATATCTGTATTCATAACTGTAAGTTCTGTTCTTATTCCAAAAAGATAAATACTGATGGCTGGGAATACACTGTTGAAGAGATGGTGGAACTTGTAAGAAAGGCACCGGAAGAAATCACAGAGGTTCATATAGTTGGTGGAGTGCATCCTTATCGGGATATACATTACTATGGCAATCTTATCAAAGAGATTAAAGCTATCAGACCTTCTATTCACATCAAAGCATTTACTGCTGTGGAGATTGATCACATGATTAAGAAGGCTGGAATCACAATTAAGGAAGGGGCACAATTACTAAAGGAATATGGATTGGATTCTATCCCCGGAGGTGGTGCTGAGATCTTTGACGAAACTTTACGTTTAGATATTTGTTCTTCCAAATCTACTTCCGAACGTTGGTTGGAGATACATGAAGAGTTGCATAAAGTTGGTATTCCTTCGAATGCAACTATTCTTTACGGTCATGTGGAAACGTATGCGCATCGTGCCGATCACATGAACAGATTACGCGAACTTCAAGATAGAACGGGTGGTTTTAATGCCTTTATCCCACTTAAGTTTAAGCATAAAAACAATACTATGTCCGATACTAAGGAAGTTTCTGTTATCGAAGACCTCAAGAACTATGCAATTGCCCGAATCTTTCTTGATAATTTCGGTCATATAAAGAGCTACTGGCCTATGACCGGCAAGCAACTAGCTCAGCTTTCTCTTTCTTTTGGTGTTGATGATTTTGATGGCACTATTAATGATTCTACAAAGATTTATTCTTTGGCAGGATCCGAAGAGCAAAACCCTTCGATGACTACCGAAGAAATGAAGCAGCTTATTAAGGACGTTAAACGTATTCCTGTTGAGCGTGATTCTATTTATAATATCATCAATGCTGATTAGTAGATGTATGATAAGGATAATATAAAGAAAAAGAAAGTATTTGATAAGAAACAAGCCTTTCAGAAAGCTTTGCAATATTGTGCTTATCAGGAACGTTCGCAGCAGGAAGTTCGTGATAAGCTTTATGATTGGGGTTTACACAAGGAGGAAGTAGAAGATTGCATTGCCGACCTCATTATCCAGAACTTTATTAACGAAGAACGCTTTGCTAAGCTCTATGCAGGCAGTAAATTCAGGCAAAACAAGTGGGGCAGAGTTAAGATCAAGCAAGAGCTTAAGCTTAAGAAGATTTCTCCTTATTGTATTAAGGTTGCTTTGGAAGAGATTGATGATAATGAATATATGAAAGTCCTTAATGCTATCATCAATAAGAAATCTTCGGAGACAAAAGAGCAAAATAAGTATAAAAGACTCTCTAAAATCGCCTCTTTTGCCATCTCTAAGGGCTTTGAATCCGAGCTTGTAATGAGTATTCTTAGAGATGAAGACTAATCTTTTCTTACCATTATGTTTTATCCTGTTTTCATAGCGTTTCAGGGCAAATATATTGCTTTTTCTTTCCCTAATACGCTTTCTTTTTAGTATCAAAAGATTTCGTACCTTTGCATTTTAATTCAAGTCATTATTTAAGTGGAAATAGCAGCTTTAGTTTCAGGTGGTGTTGACAGTTCGGTAACCGTTCATTTGCTTAAAGAACAGGGTTTCGAGCCTACGATTTTCTATATTAAGATTGGTATGGAAGATGAGCATGGTTATATTGATTGTCCTTCGGAAGAGGACATTGAGATAACAACTTATATTGCCAAAAAGTACGGTTGTAAGTTCGAGATTGTTTCTTTGCAACAGGATTATTGGGAAAAGGTTGTGGATTATACAATCCAGTCTGTTAAAAGAGGCCTTACTCCCAACCCCGACATGATGTGCAACAAGCTTATTAAATTTGGTACTTTCGAAGAACGTTATGGTAAAGATTTTGACAAGATTTCGACGGGGCATTATGCCACTACTACCGAAAGAAATGGCAAAGTTTACCTCTCAACGGCTGCTGATAAGGTCAAGGACCAGACTTATTTCCTCGGTCAGATCAATTATTTGCAGGTTTCAAAGCTTATGTTTCCGATTGGTGGCCTTCAGAAGAAGGAAGTTAGGGATATTGCTTCGCTATGTAAGCTTCCGAGTGCTTATCGCAAGGATAGTCAAGGGATATGTTTCCTTGGCAAGATCAATTACAACGATTTTATTAAGCGTTATTTAGGCGAGAAACAAGGAAACATTGTTGAGTTTGAAACCGGCAAGATTCTTGGCAAGCATAATGGCTATTGGTTTCATACAATTGGGCAACGCAAGGGCTTAGGCCTGTCCGGTGGGCCTTGGTTTGTGGTTAAAAAGGACATTGAGCAGAATATTATATACGCTTCCAACGGTTATGATCCCGAAACGCAGTATGGAACGACCGTTAATCTGGCTGGATTCGATTTTATTACCGATAATCCATGGGATACAGCTATTGATAAGCAGGAAATTCAGTTTAAGATACGTCATACGCCTGATTTTACTAAGGGTAGCCTCGATAAAATAGGCGATATACACCGTATAACTTCCAATGATAAGATTCAAGGGATTGCTGCGGGCCAATTTGGAGTCATTTACGACGATAAAGCAGAGATTTGCATCGGTAGTGGCATGATTATTTAATCTCAAATGTATTCTTTTTATTCCCGCTAAGGGCTAAAACATTATAAAAACAACAATTCGATGGATAAAAAAGATTGTTTCAATTTAGGCAAGATTACCAAGCCTTTTGGTTATAAAGGCGAACTTATTTTTTGGTTTGATGTTGACGACCCGACAGAATATAAAGGCATTCAATCAGTGTTGATTGAGTTAAAAACCGGCTTGGTACCCTTTATTATCCAAAGTTTAAAGCTTAGGATGCCGAATACTGCCATTGTTAAGCTTGAAGACATCACTCCTGACGCCGCTTTGACGCTTGTTGGCAACGATTTGTACCTTCCATTAAAGGTGTTACCCAAATTGACAGGTAATAAGTTCTATTTTCATGAAGTTATTGGTTTTGATGTTATTGATACCACTTATGGAAATATTGGTAAGATAGATAAAATACTCGATTACCCCGCTCAGCCTATCATGCAGGTAGTTAACAAAGACGCTAAGGAGATATTAATCCCCGTTATCGACCAAATTATCCTCAATGTCGACCGCAAAAAGAAGGAAATGGAAGTTGATACACCCGAAGGCCTCATTGATCTTTATATTTAACTACTTACAATGCCTTTTAACTTCAAACAATTCAGCGTTACTGACGATAGAAGTACCATGAAAGTGGGTACTGACGCCGTTTTACTGGGTGCATGGGCTAATGTTGACAATATGGACAGCATTTTGGACATTGGAACCGGCAGTGGCGTCATTGCATTGATGCTAGCGCAACGTAGTGAGGTATTTGTGGAAGCTATTGACGTCGATTCGGACTCTATTAATCAAGCCGAGGTGAATTTTAATAATTCTCCATGGAAAAATAGGCTTAAATTATACCTTAATACTGTCCAAAAACATGCTAGGATTGCCCATATTCACTATAGCCTCATCGTTTGCAACCCTCCATACTTTGCTGATCACCTAAAATCTGAGAATGAGAAGCGTAACCTTGCCCGTCATGCCGATAAGCTATCTTTTAAAGACCTTGCCTTTTCGGTTTCGCTACTTTTAACTAAAGAAGGTCGCTTTTGCATCATCCTACCTGTTGATCAGAGTGATAAGTTCCGACAAATTGCTTTAAATAATGATCTTTATTGCGTAAAGCGAACCTATGTTTACTCCAAACCTGACGTTGATCCTATCAGAGTGTTGTCTGATTTCCAGTTTACAAAGCTTCCTATCGAAACTTCATCCATTGTTCTTCGCAATACCGACGATAGTTACACCGATGAATATAAAAATCTAACCAAAGACTTCTATCTTAACTTCTAATCACATCTTAGCTATAATTATTTTCTTTATCATAATACTATTTATCTTTCTATTATTCTATAAATAATATTAAAGATAAAAAGTATGGAGCTTAAAAAAGCTTACGCAGATTTTATCTATAACTATAATTATATTCTTTGATGTTAAAAACTACTTAGAAGTAAATTTACGAGCTCGTAAATTTACTTCTAAGCTGCAAGAATCTTCTTCTAAGTAGAATAATTTTACTTCTAGAACGCAATGATCATCTTCTAAGTAGTAAAGATTTACTTCTATGTAGCAATAATCTTCTTTTAGAGAGCAATAATCTTCTTCTAAACCGCGAAGATTTACTTCTAAGTAGTGATGATTTATTTCTAACTAAATCAACATTTATTCTAAGCTCATAAATGCTCTAAAGAAATGACTATATTTTTAAGCTAACTAGAATATTGCTTATTCTAAAGCATTATTATTTATCACAATAAAGAATATTTTTATTATGATAAATAATATTATTGATAAGAAAAGAAAATGAATTTATAAAAAAGAAATCATTTTATTAATGATAATGTATTAGATGCACTTATTTTAATGCATCCACCAAAATATTGTCTTTAAGAATGGGAACAACATGAGTAGAGTCATTTATAAAGGTATATTCCATAACATCATCCAGTCCTAACTTCTTTAGACGATGGCGATGGGCAGCTTTTTCAACATAAGTCAAAGGATTATCCTTAGCCATCTTCCAAAGATCAAGCGAAGCTTCTGCTGCATCACAATCCATCTTAAAATGAGGATCTAAAATAAGCTTTTCAATAAGTGCACCGGCAAAAATAGTATCTTCCAAATTAAATTTATTCTTCCACCCCGAACATAAGATTACAATATTACTATTTTGATGGATCAAATAAGAAGTCAAAGCACTTAAATTGGTAAAAGCACCTATCGCAAGCCCTTTTGAATGCTTAGCCAGATCAATTGCCTGGGTTCCATTGGTAGTGCTATAGACAATTGTGGTTCCTACAACATCTTGAGTCATAAAATTAAAGGCAGAATTACCAAAATCAGCAAAGTCTAACACCTTTCCATCACGTTCGGAAGCAACAAGATAACCTTTCTTCTTGTATTCACGGGCTTCATCTAAAGAAGCAACGGGAATAATAGCTTTAACATTATTAGCAAAAGCTGCACAAATAGAAGTGCTCGCCCTCAGGATGTCAACCATCACTACAATATAGTTTCCTTTAGTAATAATTTCGTCAAATAACTTAGGTGTAAGACAAACTTCGATAGTATTCATGTAAATTTTATTAAAAATAATGTGCAAAATTACTCCTTTAAGAGATACAAAGAAGTAAAAAAGCAAAGAGTTTTAATTTTGTTAATAAATAATTAAAATAAATAGTATTATACATTGTGTAATTCATATATTTTTAGTACTTTTGAAGATTAATATTACAATAATTAGTAACAACGAAATGAGCGAATTAGAAAAGGACGAATTAAATATTGAAGCAACTTATACCGCTGAAAACATTCAGGTACTCGAAGGTTTGGAAGCTGTAAGAAAAAGACCTTCGATGTATATTGGGGATACCAATACAAGAGGCTTGCATCACTTAGTTTATGAAGTTGTAGATAATTCAATTGATGAGGCACTTGCAGGGCATTGCGACACCATAATTGTCAGCATAAATGAGGATAACTCAATTACGGTAACTGACAATGGTAGAGGAATTCCTGTTGATTTGCACGAAAAAGAAAATAAATCTGCTTTAGAAGTTGTAATGACTGTATTACATGCCGGTGGCAAGTTCGACAAAGGTTCGTATAAGGTTTCCGGAGGTTTGCATGGTGTTGGTGTATCATGTGTTAACGCTTTATCTAAGCATTTAACTGTTGAAGTATACCGCGATGGCAAAGCATATATGCAGGAATATGAATGCGGATTTCCATTGTATCCCGTAAAGGAAATAGGGCCATCAGATAATCATGGGACTAAGGTTACATTTCTTCCTGATGATACTATTTTTCAGGTTAAAGAATATAACTATGAAGTTTTATGCTCAAGATTAAGAGAATTGGCCTTCTTGAACAAGAGAATCACTTTATCTATCACCGATTATAGAGAAAAAGACGAAGAAGGAAACTTTATTGCCAATACTTATTATTCGGAAGAAGGTTTAAAGGATTTCATTAATTATCTTGATGAAACAAGAGAGAAGTTAATGCCCGAACCTATTTGTATTGAGGGAGAAAAGAACAACACTCCTATCGAAGTAGCGATGCAATACAACACTTCTTTCTCCGAAAACATTCATGCATACGTTAATAATATTAACACACATGAAGGAGGAACGCATCTATCTGGTTTCAGAAGAGGTTTAACACGTACATTAAAGTCTTATGCTGATAAATCAGGCATGTTAGACAAAATAAAATTTGACATAAGTGGTGATGATTTTCGTGAAGGGCTTACAGCAGTAATTTCATGTAAGGTTCAGGAACCACAATTCGAAGGACAGACAAAAACAAAGCTCGGAAATACCGAAGTAATGGGTTATGTTGATCAAATTGTCAGCGAATTACTAACTAATTACCTCGAAGAACATCCAAAAGAGGCACGTTTAATTGTTAATAAGGTTATATTAGCAGCTACAGCGCGTCATGCAGCCCGAAAAGCTAGAGAATTAGTTCAACGTAAGAATGTTTTGACAGGTTCAGGACTTCCCGGAAAGCTTTCGGATTGCTCAGAAAAGGATCCGGCATTGTGCGAGATCTATCTAGTGGAAGGGGATTCTGCCGGTGGTACTGCCAAGCAAGGAAGAGACCGTAAATTTCAAGCTATTTTACCATTAAGAGGTAAAATATTGAACGTTGAGAAAGCTATGCAACACAGAGTTTTCGAAAGTGAAGAAATTAAGAATATGTACACTGCTTTTGGTGTGCATATCGGTACCGAAGAAGATTCAAAAGGACTTAATTTAGAAAAACTACGCTATCATAAGATAATAATTATGACTGATGCTGACGTTGATGGTA
>JBAXLO010000090.1:0-16338 GCA_037134755.1 Bacteroidota bacterium
GTTTGCCTCAAGTTGTCATGACAATAGTTAGCAAAGCATTTCATTTGCCTCAAGTTGTCATGACAATAGTTAACAAAGCATTTCATTTGCCTCAAGTAGTCAAGCCATATGCAGGCAAAGCAAAATAATCGACTTGAATGCTTATTGAGGATTCTAAAAAATCATTTTAATTTAACAATACGCTTACAATAGATAGTAGTAGAATACTTTCCTGACAGGTTTTTCATTCTGTCAGGTTTAAATAAAACAAATCTTCTAGACCTGACAGGATGAAAAACCTGACAGGATGTAATAATCGCATTTGAATAAAAGACTCACATCAAAACAAAACAAATAAAAAAGGCTTAATCTCGTATTGTACGAGATTAGGTCTAAATGTTTTACTAGATAAAAGTATTACAAGTTTATAGAATTAATTTTCTCTTAGGATATCTTTTATATCATTAATGATCTTATGAGCCAAATGATCAGCCTTTGTTGGGGAGTCACTTTCAGAATAAATCCTTATAATAGCTTCGGTGTTGGACTTACGCAGGTGAACCCATTCGTTATCAAAATCAATCTTAACACCATCAATATCATTAATTCTCTCATTATGATATTTCTCTTTAATACTTTCCAAAATAGCATCCACATCCATATCAGCGCCAAGCTCTATCTTATTTTTAGATATAAAATAGTTAGGATACTTATCGCGCAAAGCCGAACAAGACCTTCCATACTTAGCAAGCTGTGTAAGAAACAACGCAATACCTACAAGGGCATCGCGGCCACTATGCAATTCAGGATAAATAATCCCACCATTGCCTTCGCCACCAATCACAGCATCATGCGCTTTCATCATCTCCACAACATTTACCTCCCCTACTGCCGAAGCAAAGTACGAGGCACCATGTTTCTCGGTAACTACACGCAAAGCTCTTGTGGACGAAAGATTGGAAACAGTATTACCCTTAGTATGTTGCAAAATATAATCGGCAACAGCAACCAATGTGTACTCTTCACCAAACATCTCACCATCATCTCTGATAATAGCCAGCCTGTCGACATCAGGATCAACTACAAAGCCAACATCTGCTTTAGTTTTAACAACCAAATCAGATATCTCTGTAAGATTTTCGGGCAAAGGTTCAGGGTTATGAGGGAATATTCCATTAGGATCGCAATACAATTCTACAATCTCATCAACACCTAAAGCCTTTAACAATTGAGGGATTGCAATGCCTCCGGTAGAGTTAACGCAATCAATAGCAACTTTAAAATTAGCCTTACGGATAGCTTCTACATCCACCAAAGACAATTGAAGAATCTTATCGATGTGCTTGGTAATAAACGAATCATCTTTAGTTAGCTTACCTAGCTTATCAACAACTTCGTAATTGTATTTCTGACTTTCGGCAAGAGCCAATACTTCAGCACCTTCGGCTGCATTTATAAACTCTCCTTTGCCGTTAAGAAGCTTGAGAGCATTCCACTGCTTAGGGTTGTGACTGGCAGTGATAATAATGCCCCCATCGGAAGCAGTGTCAATAACAGCCATCTCAACAGTAGGCGTTGTGGAAAGGCCGATATCAACAACATCAACCCCCATACCTATAAGAGTACCACACACTAAGCTGTTAACCATCTCGCCGGATATGCGGGCATCGCGACCAACAACAAACTTAAGCTTGTCTTTATGAGTATTAGCTTTGATGAAAGCCGAAAATGATGCAGTAAACTTAACGATGTCGAGAGGCGTAAGACCTTCGCCAGATTTGCCGCCTATAGTACCGCGGATACCTGAAATAGATTTGATTAATGTCATATAATTGGTTATAGTTTTAAGTAAATTGGTTTAAGTAATAAAACCTAATCCCGTACTAACGAGATTAGGTTTAAAATTATTATGTTTTTTATTCCTGATTTAATAAATAATAAGTCAGGAGAATTCTTTTTCTTTAATTAATTATTTTAATACCTCAGAAACAAGTTTTGCAGCATCCTCTAAAGTAACTGCTCCAAACACTTTTAATCCTGAGTTATCAATAATTTGTTTGCCTTCTACAGCATTAGTTCCTTGTAAACGAACGATTATAGGAACTTTTATCTCACCAATATTTTTATAAGCATCTACAACACCCTGGGCAACTCTATCACATCTTACGATACCACCAAAGATATTCAACAAGATAGCTTTAACATTAGGGTCTTTAAGAATGATACGGAATCCTTCCTCAACTCTTTTTGCATTAGCTGAACCACCTACATCAAGGAAGTTAGCAGGTTCACCACCAGATAACTTGATAATATCCATGGTAGCCATAGCCAAACCGGCACCGTTAACCATACAGCCAACATTACCATCAAGCTTAACATAGTTTAAAGAGAACTTACTAGCTTCAACTTCAATTGGATCTTCCTCAGATAAATCGCGCATATCTGCAATATGAGGGTGACGATATAAAGCATTGTTATCAATAACAACCTTAGCATCTACTGCATATATTTTATCATCAGAGGTTTTAACTACAGGATTTATTTCAAATAAAGAAGCATCAGAACCTAGATAAGCATTATATAGAGCATTAACAAATACTGTCATCTCTTTAAAAGCTTTGCCTGATAAGCCTAAATTAAAGGCAATCTTACGGCATTGGAAAGCTTGAATCCCAACCTTTGGGTCAATCTCTTCAGTAAAAATATCTTCAGGAGTCTCTTCAGCCACCTTCTCAATATCCATACCACCATGAGGGGAATACATAACCATAAATCTACCTGTAGCACGGTTTAAGAGAATACTCATGTACATCTCCAATACCTCAGAAGCACCTTTATAATAAATATCCTGAGCAATTAATACCTTCCCAACTTTCTTTCCCTCAGCACTTGTTTGCGGAGTTACCAACTGCATACCTATTATCTTTTCAGCGAGTTCTCTTGCTTCATCAGCAGACTTTGCTAACTTAACGCCACCGCCTTTACCTCTACCTCCGGCATGTATTTGAGCTTTAACTACGCAGTAAGGTGATTGTGTTTTTTCATACAAGTTCTTAGCAGCCTGATAAGCTTCTTCGCCATTAGATGCAACAATACCAAGTGGTATTTGTACTCCATAGTTTTCTAAGATTTGTTTCCCTTGATACTCATGTAGATTCATACTATAATTTATTTATTTGAGATTTAATTTATCATTAAAGAGAACTTTAATAATTCTCTACAAAGATATTAATAATTTATTAAATGATTAAATTGATTTTAATTAATATTTTAACAGTCATTTGATGTAAATGTTTTATACTTTTGTAAAAAATATTAGAGACATGATAAAAGCAACTAACATACTCAAATCTTATGGCGACCTTAAGGTGCTAAAAGGAATTGATTTAAACATTGATAAGGGAGAAATCATTTCGATAGTTGGAGCATCAGGTGCCGGCAAAACTACTTTGCTTCATATATTAGGTACCTTAGATAGAGCAGACAAAGGTACATTGGAAATAAATAATACTATAATTAACGAATTAAATGATAAGAAGCTTTCTGCTTTTCGCAATAAAGATATAGGATTCGTATTTCAGTTTCATCATTTGTTGCCAGAGTTTACAGCATTAGAAAACATATGTATCCCTGCTTTTATTGCAGGAGTTTCGAAGAAGGATGCCATAGATAAAGCTCAGGAAATACTTTCTTTTTTAGGATTAGTAGAAAGAGCTAATCACAAGCCTTCGGAACTATCGGGTGGCGAACAACAAAGAGTAGCAGTTGCAAGAGCGTTAATAAATAATCCTTCAGTAGTTCTAGCAGACGAACCATCAGGTAATCTTGACTCCACAAATGCTAAAGACTTGCATAAACTCTTCTTCACTTTGCGTGATAAGTTTAATCAAACCTTTGTAATAGTAACTCACAACGAAGAATTAGCCGATATGGCAGACAGGAAACTTACAATTAAAGATGGAGTAATTTAAGATAGAGCGAGGGAGCGAAAAGATGCGAAAAGGCGAAGAGGCGATAAAGCGAAAGAGTTAATAATAGGCAATAAACTAACGAATTTATTATTCGCTCCAACGCCCATTCGCTCTTTCGCTTTATACTCCTCTACTATTTATTATTTATGAAACAATGGCATAACAATTAATATCAATGACAAAGCAACAAGAACTATCGTTGCAGTCCATCCGATAATATTATTCAAAGGCTTATTAACATATTTTCCCATTATCTTCTTATTATTTACAATAAGAATCATACATATTAATACCACAGGCAACAACATACCATTAAGTATCTGCGACCACAATGATATCTGAATTAATGGTGCATTAGGTAATAGTATAATGAATGCTGAAATAATAAGAATAGCAGTATATAACACATAAAACTCCGGAGCTTCTTCCCATTTCTTATCAATACCCGCTTCAAAACCAAAAGCCTCGCAAACATAGAAAGCTGTAGCCAATGGAAGAATAGTAGCAGAAAAGATTGAAGCAATAAACAAACCAAAAGCAAATACTTGAGAGGCTATTGCACCAGCTAAAGGTTTCAATGCAAGAGCAGCATCTTTAGCCTCGTTGATAGTAATATTATTAACATGTAATGTAGATGCACAAGCAATCATTATAAAGAAGGCAACAACAACTGTAACCACAGCACCTATAGTTATATCCCATAAAGTATATTTATAGTTCTTCATCTTCAATCCTTTTTCGATGACAGAAGATTGCATGTAAAACTGCATCCAGGGAGCAATTGTAGTACCAACTAATCCTATAACCATTGCAATAGATTGACCATCCATATCCATTTTAGGATGTACAATTGATTGACCAATCTCATGCCAATGAGGATGCCCCATCAAAGCAGAAATAACATATACTAATAAAGAAACACTGAAGATTAGAAATATTCTTTCGGCAAATTTATAATTGCCTTTTACTACCAGAAACCATATAACAAAGGCGACTATCGGAACCGATATATATTTGCTTACACTGAAGACCTCCATACTCCCCGCTACTCCTGCAAACTCTGTAGTAGTATTACCAATATCTGCAATTAAAAGACCAACAAATATAAAGAAAGTAACTTTAACACCGGCATTCTCCCTAATAAGGTCTGCAAGACCTTTGCCTGTAACTATCCCCATACGGGCATTCATCTCTTGAATAACTAACAAAACAACAAAAGCAGGAATAAGTGTCCAGATAAGTTTGTATCCATATATTGCACCTGCAATTGAATAAGTAGTGATTCCACCGGCATCGTTATCAACACTTCCTGTTATGATACCTGGTCCTAAGATAGCAAGGAAAATAACTATTCTTTGAATAATGGCTTTTCTTCTTCTCAACATATAAAGCCCCCCTTATCTTTTGTTAGTTTTACGTTTGCTTACAAGATCCTCAATAATATCATCAATAATAACCATCCCCAGCAACTTCTTAGTCTCATCTGTAACAGGTATTGCTAACAGATTATACTTAGAAACTGTTTCGGCAAGGCTATCTACCTTATCAGTATCAAATAAAAAGATAGGGTTTTTATTCATTATGGTCGAAAGAGCTACATTAGGTTCTGATATTAACAAATCTCTGAAAGGAACTGTAGCTATAAGTTTTTCATCATGACCAGTAATAAAAAGATTGTACAAAGCTTCAGCTTCAGGTTTTTCATTACGGATTGTTTGCAATACATCACTTATAGTTGAAGTCTTTTGAAAAGAAATAAACTCTGTTGTCATTAAGCTACCTACTTCATGGTTATGATATTCGAGCAACTCTCTAACATCTTCGGAAGCTTCGCTTTCCATTTCTTTTAATAACTGTTCTGCTTTATCTATTTCGAGTTCTTCGATAATATCAGCAGCTTCGTTAGCAGGCATCTTTTCTAACACATCTGCTGCTTTTTCAACAGATAAATGCTCTATAATATCTAATTGCTTGCTTGTTTCGAGTTCTTCCAATACATCGGCAGCTTTTTCATCATCCAAAGATGAAAACACTGCTGCACCAGATCTTTTATCAAGGTCTTCGATAATATCAGCAAGGTCAGAAGGGTGTAAAGTATGTAATTTAGATGATACTGTAGATAGTTTAATATTATAATTACTAAAATCAACAGCTTCGACATCATCCCACAAAATAAACTTTGAAGGTATAGCTCTATTAAATAGATGTAAAAACGCATTAATTGGAACTGCTATCCCGATTCGACGCAATAGACCTTCCATACCAACATCAACAGCTATTAGATATGCAGTTCCTGATATTGTAACCAGTCTTATATCGTTTACTCTTACTAATTTGCGACCATTAAGATCTACAATTTGTTTATCGAGTATGTTTTCAACTAAAAAGAAATGATCCTGAATATCTGCTTCAGGTATATCACCTGTAACTTTACATTTAACTTTGTAAGCAGATTTAATCTTAAGAATATCTAACTCCGAAATGGTTAGATATAGCTTCTTATTATTTGATGCTTTAATTTTAATACCTGTTACAACAGGTCGTACCGGTTCGTCATCAATACGCTGAGTAGTAAAGTCAATAGATATATCTATTAATTTACCAATAACATTGTTATCGAAGTCATAAATTATACTTCCAATAACTTTACTTAAATAAAAAGTTGTTTTAGTACCCATAACACACCTCCCTTTATTAAATGATAAGCAGGATGCGCATTAAGGTTAATGTGCAGTCCTACTATATCTTGTTTATATATTCTGAGTTTTTCTCAGGACCGTCATCCATGTTTGATTGTTGTTTTAAAATTTCTGCAAAAGTAGTATAATTATCTCACATGACAATGTTAAAAATTTATTAAATTAATAGTACTCCAAAATATTGATTTTAGAATGATAAATAAATCTTAAAATTAAGGTGTATTTTAATTAAATTTTCAGAAGTTTAAGAGAGGTTTTCATTAAGAAAGCAAGTATTTTTATTTCTCAAAACAACAGTATCTATATTGTATAAACAAAATCCATTTATAATCTCCAAATTAGTCCTAATATTAATTATGGTTTGTAAAATTTACCAATTATTTAACAATAAATTTCTCGAGAATTCCTTTTATTTGTAATATCTTTGTACTCAAAAATTGAGAGGTCTTTTTACTTAATATATTATTTATAAAACACCACAAAAAAATGACAGGAATATTTAAAAGAAAGATACCTATTATATATGCCTTTATAACTATGATAATGGGTGGTATTTTTGCTTATTTTTTAATCAATAATTCTATTACAGGCAGCCAACAATCTCTGCAAAAGAATGCTTATTCTGATACTATTATCAACAATAATCTAAACACTGTTCGATTAAACGGCTATCATTACATTAAACCCATTCTTTTTGCTGAACCTAAGACAGAATCCGTTAGATATGAATCCTTAAAGACCGATATAAATAAAATTATTGACAAAAATAAAACGGACGGCATAATAGCTACTGCTTCAGTTTATTTTAGGAGGTTTAAGGATGGCGAGTGGATTGAAATTAACCCACAAGATTCGTTTCAACCGGGCTCCTTACTTAAAATCCCTATATTAATTACCTTTTTGAAGATGGACGAGGACAAACCGGGAGTATTAAATAGTTATGTCATTTGTGATAAATTATATGATGGTAATGTTGTTGCAAATATTACAACAAAAACTATTAAAGTAGGTCAAAGATATACCGCTAAAGAGCTTTTGCATTATATGATTGTTAATTCCGACAATAATGCAACCTTTCTATTGGAGCAGTATATGAATATGGATATTTATAACAAAGTATATACTGACCTTGGTATTAACATTTCGAACTTAAATAGCCGAGATCATTTTCATCTTTCGGCTCGACAATATTCTGTTTTCTTTAAAATATTATTTAATGCAACTTATTTAAATAATGAGCATTCTGAATTTGCTGCATCAATGTTATGTGAAAGTGATTTTAAAGATGGATTGATAAAAGAATTGCCACAAAATGTAAAAGTGGCTCATAAATTTGGTGAAACAGGCACTCAATCAATGCAAGAATTATCTGAATCAGGAATTGTGTATCTTAAAGACAAAACATATCTTATAACTATAATGACAAGAGGAAGGGAGCAACAAAAATTAGCTACAGTTATAAGCGAAATATCTAAATTAGTTTATAATACTATCAACGAAGGCGATAAATAATCTACTTACAGGATTTGTAAAGTTATAAATAGCTTATTATATACAGAATATAAATTCTGTCTTTCCGAATCCAGCGATGGATTGAAGAATCCCATACATTTCATAGGAGTTTTTTTTTAAGTATGGTTGCTTCAGTTAAAGAGCATTTAAATACATGTTTTTTTCTGCAACTTGTTGCATTGACCAAAATATAGATATTTTGCTACCTGCAATTTGTTACATTGACCAAAATATCGATATTTTGCTACCTGCAACTTGCTACATTGACTAAAATATCGATATTTTGCTACCTGCAACTAGTTACATCGACCAAAATATAGATATTTTGCTACCTGCAACTTGTTACATCGACTAAAATATCGATATTTTGCTACCTGCATACTTTCACATCACATTATTAATATTATTTTAAAAAAAGTTTCTTACAAAAATCTACTATAAGTAAATAAATTTAAAAAATATAAAAAAAAAGAGGAACAAATATTGCTCCTCTCCTATCAAATTTATAAAAAGCGCATGAGTTATTTTATCAAACTTAAGCCTTCTAAAGCTGATGTATCACCTGGTTTTATCATCAATACTTTATTAAAAAGAACTTTAGCTTCACGTGTTTTCTGCAAACGATAGTGTTCCCAAGCATACATGTGTATAGCATCGTAATCGAAAGGATACAGATTAGCAATTTTCTCGAAATATTTAAATGCTTCTGTATATTTCTGTTTGCCATATAATATCATTCCCATTCGGAAATTAGCAGTATAATGTTTATCGTCAATTTTAATGATGTCGAGATACTGCGTTTTCACCTGATCCCAATTACCTAAAGCTGCGGCAGGACTAACAAATCCAAGTTTAGCTTCGATAGACATTGGCATAAGTTGCATTGCTTTCTGATAATAGGTGCATGATGTAGTAAACTGTCCCGACATATAATAAAGCCATCCCAAACGAAGATTAACTTCATAAGAGTTTTTATTTTCTTCATATAATTTCTTAAGGTCATCAACTGCTTTTGAATATTCAGCAGATGTTTCGTGCTTATAACTTGCTGAAAAAGCATCTTGAAGAGCTTTGTAATTTTGAGCAGTTCCGATATTTGCAAAAAGCATAGCAAAAAGTACTGCCAGCGATATTTTTCTTAAAGTTTCCATTTTATTCCTCCTATTATTGTATTATTTAAATAATTTGTTGTTGTATATATTTTTTGATTTGTAGAGATGTATGTCATGTATGCATCTTGTCGTTGAAGAAACTGATACCTCAAAGATAAGTCAAAATGTGGAGATAAAGTATATATCAACGATAATCCGGCTTTTAATTTTATATTATCAAAAGTATTATAAACTATAAAAGCATTCTTTTCATTAAAATCAGTAAGATCCCCAAGAGTTATAGAAGCCTCACCCCATAACTTTTTAAGTATTTTCACACCTGCAATTTGGTCTAATATATATCTTTTTGGATTACCATTAATATTTGAATCTTCCAAAATATATGAAATAGTAGTTGATGTGTAAAAATCTGTATTCCCAAAAGGAAAGTAATTAAAAGTTGCACCAAAAACAGTTTGTTTCAATGCATTTAAATTAGATTTACTTGCAAACAAACTAAGGCTTGTTAATTTAAATTCTTTTGTAATAGCCAATGAAACGACATAGTTATTTAAGGATGTAGTAGTGGATATGATTTGTAAATGTTTATTTGAATCTAAACTAGTATTAAGCTTTGTAAAACCAACATGTAGATAATGATAAGCAGGTGTTATCTTTAAACCTTCCATTAATTGAATATCACCACTAATATAATATTCAAATTGTTTGACATCATAATTGCAAATCGTATCTACTGTACTATCTTTTGCATGAGTAATGTTTTTATTATATCTGATTTCCTTTTCGTTGGCAAGAGCAATTATATTTATAGATTGATAAAGGCTTAAAAATGGTAATACATCATGTTTTAACCCAATATGATTATAAGTTAAATCACCACACATATCATTTTCGCCATATATGTCGGCAGTTCCATCAATATTAATAGAACTGTTTTTGGAAATATTATTACTTTTAGAAACGCCTCCTTCTACATCTACGCTACTTATATATTTATTACACCAATGCAACGAATCTTTCATCGTTTGTGTCATATTACGAGTAAGATAGTTTGCATCTGATAGCCTTCCTGAATACAAATAGCTATAATATAAATAGTACAACGTAAAATCATCATCACAGTTAAATGCCAAAGCTTTCTCAAGATGATAAGCAGCCATTCTATAATTCTTTAAGCTAAAATAAGCAATACCTATTCTTTGTCTTAAAAACATATAATCTAAACTATCATTAATTGCATTCTCACCATAATAAATCAAACGTTTCCATTGCATATTATAGTACAATTTATAAGAATTGCTATCAACTTCAGCATAATTTGTTTGTGCTTTTGATGACAAACCAATCACCACAAACAAACATATAAATAGTATTTTATAATAGTTTTTATTCATCGTCATCTGTTACCATTATAGCTTCTGACTTTATGCCATCATGCTCTATGCTTAATCTCTTAATTAAATTCTTTTCAATAAATATTTTAAAGTCAATTTGATTTACTTTAAATCTACCTATTTTAATAACCGTAGAAGCTTTTAGTTCTACATCTTCATCCGAAAAATCATCTGATTTCTTTAAGTAAGTTAAAGAATAATCAGCTTTCATAAAGATATAAAATGGTGCAACCAAATCTTGTATTAACAAAAGTAAATGATTACCAACTGTAGTTAAAGGATATTTATCTTCAATAGTTAGATTTTTATAAAAACCATTAATAACTTTATAATTTGCTAGATAAAAATAATAAAGCAAGGATTTTTTACTGCCTTCATAATGGGTAAAATAATGTATCGTACCATCATTTGAGAAGTAAGCTTTGGAGTCAGTAGTTTTGCAATAAATATAAGATTGATTGTAATAATCGGTCACAACTTCCCATTCAAACAACTTCTGTTTACCTGTTGTTTCGTTTGTTACAACATATTGTATCCGTTTACCGGGAATAAAATGATATGCTTTAAATAAAGAGGAGTTCTTTTCGATATTTAAAACACTTTGTCCTTCTTTAGGATTCACAAAAGACTTAAGTTGATAGTTACCATTATCATTCAATATATAATTTCCAAAAGGATAATCTAAAGTTTTAGAACCAATATAAGGAGTAGCCTGAAATTGGAAATGTATATGAGGTTGCGGAGATCTTCCTGAATTTCCACAACTTGCTATTACATCACCTTTATTTACATATTCACCTACTTTAACCTTAATACTTTCTTTTTTCAAATGACAGATCTTTGTAAAAAGATAAGCAGTATGACGGATAATAATTGTATTTCCCCAATTGCTATGTGTATTAACATCACCAATCTTATTATCATCAACAAAATCAACAACAGACTCTATCCATCCTGCCAAGGGGGCAGTTACCGGCTTACTATAACAATAATAATCATCAACATTATAACCATTTTCTTTAAAAGGAATAGCATCATCACTCACTAATTCAAAATCCCAAGCATGTCGCCATTCACCTTTATGTGTAAACTTACCATCATGCCCTTGTGTTACTTTCCACTCACCCCAAAAAGGTAAAGAGAATGGAAGTAAATAAGAATTCTTAAAACGACTTACATTATTCTTTTGCAAATACAAATTCTCTTCAGGGGTATAATGTTGTATTCCTACTATTTCGGGCTTATCATAAAACCTTTCTCTAAACTTTAATACATATAAAAATAATATTACGATAAAGTTAAAAGGCAAAGAAAAGATTGATAATTGTAGGATTGAAAAGAGTACACTTGTGCTGGTAATAGTAATAGAAATAAGAGGAGTAAGTAAGAGCACCCACAAATAAGAATACTTAGAAGCTACAATAAAGAATCCACCAACTGCAATTGAAGTTAGAATATAATTAAATCCTATATAACCATAACTAAGTTCATTAATATTGGCTCCTATTAGTTTATAAAAAAGATAAGCAGAAGCAAATCCAACAATCGACAATATAAAAGCTATACGCGAATAGATAATTAAGCCTATAGAAATAACTAATCCGGCAAACAAATGATATTGAAAAAGAATAGCACCCAACGAGCGGAAGTATATAATAACAGCTTCATGAAGCTCTAGTTCATCGAACCATTTATATATCTTCACCATCGCCATCCCCCCTATTGAATACATTTCGTTATAAGTATATATTCCTCTTTCGCTAATCTTAAGGGCAGTAAACTCACGAGTTGCAAGAGTTACCATCCAGAAAACGACAAGAAAAGAGATACTAAGGAAAGGTAAACCATATTTACCAATCACTCCTTCTAACATTACTGTAACAAATAATGTGAGTAAGGCAGCAAATATAAGAATAATATAAAACTCTGTATTGGGTTGATAAGAAACACCTAAACCTAAACCAACCAATAAACTGTTAAAACCGTAATAACCTGCTTTAATGTTATTACGGTTGAAACCTATTAAATAAGCAAAAGTATTAGAAACGGTAATGGCTATTACACCGCTTAATCCTGCATATACATCAAGAAAAGTTACAAGTATTAATAAGCATGCAAACAGAATATTATTTGAGAAAAATATCTGCGTATAGCTATTTAATAAACTATGGATGTAGTTAGGAAATATATTTCTTAACTTCTGCATAAAGCTAGTATAATATTATAGTTCAAATTTCTGTAGATGTTCTGGAACTTTTTCCAAAGAAGAGAAAGTTTCCATTGTTTCCTTATCTCTTATAAGATTAACTTTTCCATTAGCATCTATCATTACAACATTTGGTCGCAATGTAATAAACTGCATCCATTGTGTCATATTATAAGCACCTACTGTATGAATTACAAAATGATCGCCTTTGTTTAATAATGGAAGATCAATATTTTCTCTGATCACATCAATATTCATACATAAAGGTCCAAACACTTGTGTAGTTTCTGTATAATGTGTAAATGGTTGCGCAGGTGTCATCTTATGATCATACCAAAAAGAAGTAAAAAGTAAGTTAACACCGGCATCAATAATAGTATTACGCTTGCCTGCTGAAGTACGTTTATTAGCTATTACAGTTCCCAATAGATAACCTGCTTCATCAATTAAAGCACGTCCTGTTTCCAGAATAAGTGTTGGCAACTCACCATTTTTAAAGTTAGCATTAAGCAAAGTAGTAGTTATTGCTTCAGCAAAATCATCAAAAGAAGGAGTAATATCAAAGCCCGGTAAATAAGAACCTTTTAAAGTATTCTTTGATGCAAATCCACCACCCATATCAATGTATTTTATGGTGTGATTATATTTCTGTTCAATTCCTATAGCAAGATCTGCAAGTTTTGAAGCAGCTATTGCATAAGCGCTTGCCGACAACATAAAGGTACCAATATGACTATGCAAACCCATTAAATCTATCTTGCCCGAACGCATAATTTTATTTAACGCATCCCAAGCTTGACCATTCTCATAATTAAAACCAAAGCGATCCCACATAGGATAAATTCCTGTATCCATATTTACACGAATAGCTACTTTTGGTCTCTTATTTATTGTGTCAGTTAGTTCTATAATTGAATATAATTCATCCAAATGATCGATATGTATCAATGATTCATTCTCAATTGCCATCTTTAGATCAGCTTCTGATTTATCAGGACCATTAAAAACAATCTTTTTACCACTAACACCATTAGCAATTGCTTTCTTATATTCAAAACCTGATACTACCTCAGCCCATGAACCTTCTTGATGAAATACACGACATACAGCATCTAAATAATTAGTTTTGTAAGACCATGCAAACTGAACTTTAGGATATCTTGTTGTGAAAGCCTTTTTAGCTTTCTTTACAGTTGCTCTAATTGTATTTTCGGATATTACAAATAAAGGCGAACCATAATCTTTTATTAATTCTTTAACTGATACACCATCTATGTGAGTCATTGGTGCATATTCGGTTCTCATACCGAATTTGTTTGGCATTCCGGTTTCTAATTTTTTTATTATCGGACGTTCGTATCTTTGTTTTTCCATTTTATTAATCTAATTTAAATTTGTTAAGATATTTATAATTCTCCAATTGTTGAAATCGCCTGAAATTCTTCAATATCAACTATCATATCCCAGGCATAACGTACAAACATTTTACCTTTAATGTAATCTTTAAAAGGTTCAACCTTTTCGCCTAATGCTAAATTTACTAATGCTTCAGGTATATTCTGTCCAACACCTACTGCAAGATAAATCCATGCAGGCATACGAGGATTTATTTCCAATAAATAATAATTATTGTCTTGTCCTTTCATTAATTCAAGTTCAAAACCACCTCTCCATTTTGTTTTACTTACAAAGTTATTGGTAATCTCAAGCATCTTTTTATCATCAATAGAAATTCCTCCCCATGCTTTACCTTTATCAGTAATATATTGTTTACGCATAGGTACAGCAGCAATAGTATTCCCATTGCCATCGCCTAAACCCGTAACATTATATTCGGTACCATGCACAAATTGCTGAACAACTATTGGCAAACCCCATTTAGCACTAAGTTTGTTAAAATAACTCTTAGCCTGATCAACATTATAGGCAATACCTGCATCATAATATTTACCTTTTATAACCACAGGATAGGTAAAATCATTAGTCAAAGTATAAAGCTCATTAGTGCCAAAGATATTCTTACTATCGGGCACAAGTATATCATACTTTTTGCCAAATTCAGGTAAGTTTACTTTATGACGTTCTTCGAATTGTTGAAGTGTTGGCAGAAACATGTGTATGCCCATCCTTTTCAACTCACCCTCTAACTTCATAAAAGAATAAAGTTCGGCATCAAAATTAGGAATGATTACATCCAGATGTTCTTTTTCGTGAATGTATTCGAGCCTTGACATTAATGCTTCGGTGCCGGCTGTTGGATAAGGTACTTGATATGTTTTATCAACCACATCATGCATATAAATACCCGGTTCAAGCGACTCATAAGATAATCCGATAATCCTTACATCAAAACTTGATGCTTCTTTAAGACCTCGAATTACAGAGATGCCCGGACCCGGACTATCTATTGCATTTAAACCGCTTACGGCGATATTAATTGTTTTTTTCATCATCAGAATCTGTTAGATTGAAATGTAACAGTAAATTTGTAAAATCGAAATAATCTCTTTCAAATGAAGCCTCATCTGTATTATAATTCTTCATTATAACAGCCATGATCTCTTCATAAGTTTTATCCTCTTTAAGGAGATTTATTATTTCAACTCCGATAGGATTTACCGAATATGATTCTCCATTAGTGGGATTAAATACAAACCCCATGTCGCTTATAGCGATGTTTTTATTAATTCTCATTGTATTCATTAGTTAGTAAGTTAAACTTTTTAATTAATAAAATAGTATCAAATCTTTTTTATTATATTACAAAGGTATTATCTAAAATTGTTTTCTCTACAAAACATTGCAAAATAAGTCATTTTTGTTATGATAGCTGTTACAAAATTACATTTATTTGTTATAAAATTTATAATCGATTATTATGACATATTTTAATCATCATAACAATTTATATTTCAATTTGATTTTAGACGTTTATCTTTGAGGTTTCCTTCGCGGGATTAAATATAATAACAGACATCACTATTATTTCTAATTGATTGATTTAATTATTTCAAAGATTTATTAAATACTTAACATATTATTGTGGTGGATGTTTTGGTCTTCTATCGAAAATCAATCTTTGTTCGTCGTCTAATACTTTTCTTATATCCATATCATGAGCTATTTGAAGTTTAGCTATCTTTACTTTTTGCACTGCAATTTCATCTACCACTTTATAAATAGCATCCATCTCAGGAGTTTTTACAGAAGTTAAAGTGTTAAGATGTGCTTCTTTCTCTCTCATTTCATTTTCTATTGGCAATACATCCTGACTTATCTTTAGTTGAAGCTTTTTAATGCTTTCATTTTGTTCTTTAGTTATGTTAGGAATGCCGGGTAAAACAGGCGGTGGAGGTGGTTGCAATAAACCATCCGGTGGTAAAGATCTATTGTTTTCTTTTGTCGGCTTTTCCGGTCTTTTATTATCAACCTGAGCTGATAATTGAAAGCTAATCCCAATTATTA
>JBAXLO010000091.1:0-16249 GCA_037134755.1 Bacteroidota bacterium
TTATGTAAATTAATATGCAAAGTTCCGTAGGAACGATATATATCGTTCCTACGGAGACAATTGATTTAGTGATTTAGTGATTGGGCGATTTGGTGATTTAAATAAAATGTTTTCCACTACAGAGTGGTGGTATATTTATAGAAAATGGAGACCTACATGAAAGTTTCCACACCAGAGGTGTGATATATTGGTAGAAATATTATGTAAATTAATATGCAAAGTTCCGTAGGAACGATATATATCGTTCCTACGGAACTCTAAAAATATATTGTATGCTTTATGCTACCGATATTCTATCCTTAACAGGATAATGGGATCTTACGAATTGTAACATAAAAAACGTTGGACAATGGTGACTGTTGGGACAAATATATGTAGTTGAAAACTACATTTTATACGTTCGAAGTTCGGAGACTTCGAACAACAGCTACATACTACGACTAACAGGGAGCTGATATGAAAAATGTTGTTTGATGAAATCATCATTATCTTTTATTTTAGATGTATTGTTTTCCATTTTGCTTCTTTATGCTTGTTTACATATCAATCTTCATTCACAAAACTCTCTTTATAATCTTTTGAACTTAAAACGGTATCATATAGACCAACGTTATCGTCTTCATGTTTATTAATACCTATATATGATAAGCTTGAATCTTCGTAACGTTTAAATTTATATACTGCATCATTCATTAATGCACTATTAAAAACGCCAAGACTTACTAATAACTCAAAATCTTTAACAGATAAACCTGTTACTTTTTTAAATAAACCGGGTTCAAGTTGAGTAATTACATCTTTTAAGCATCTCTCTCTATAGTCAGTTAAATACATGAAAACAGGTATACGGGTTGCAAACTTAATAAGCTTTTCCTGTATTTGCTTTCGCAGATTTTTGTATTCTTTTTCTTCTGCTGTAAGTTCTTTCTTTTCTTTATCTGAAAGTTCCCTTTCATTTGCTTCTTTCTTGGTTTTCTTTACAGATTCAGACTTATTTATTATAGTTTCTATATCCTGATTTAAATTTCTGAAACCTTCAATACTCATTAATGCTTTCATTGCATCAGGGTTGTTCATCAAACGTTGCAATGTATTGTTATCAACATTAACTAATAAAGCACTTTCCCAACGACGAGCCAATAATGTTGCAGTAGTTCCACTCATTGCCATGTCCAGTATTCCTGCTGCATCCACTTGTTTCATCGAACTACCATCATAAGCAAGAACTGGTAAGAAATGAATAAACTCTTCAACTTTCTTTTCAGGATTTGTTTCGTCAACATTCAAACGGCAACTGTAATCTGCAATCTGACGCAATGCTCTATCAGGAGCAAAATCGAAAACGTAACATTCTTCTTTTATTATTTCCTCTTTATTAGGCGATTTACTGTCAGGATTTTTTATTGTCCAAGGTGACTGTACCCTAAAAGCTGCCTGAAAATAAGTTTCAGGACTTGAGGAATTACGTAACATCAGAATACCTGTCCATGGTTTTACTGTAACACCTGTAGTTAACTTACCACACGAAAGTGTAATTGTTTTTGTCAGTAATGGACTGTCCATAGCATCCTGCACAGGAGGAAGTGCATCTACACCTATACCGGCACTAATACCTGCAGCAACAATAACAGTATAATCCTGATAAAATTTGTTTTGTTTCTTTCTTATTAGGTTTCTCATTGCATAACATGAGGCTACAGTAGGTAAAAACCAAAATGTATGCGAAAGCACATTTAATAATCTGGAATCCGAAAAAGGCATTGGAGGTTTTTTTGCACCTAATTTTAGATTGTCAATTGTTGTTTCTAAAAACGAACCACGAATTAAATCCAGCCATTTCTGGACTTCATCTTCATATTTATATATCGCTTTGTTGCCCTCTCCTTCAGCACTAAAGAAAACGTTTAAATCAAATTCGTCAAACTCTCCTTTCATTGCTATTTCTCTGATAGAATCGGGCAATTGATAAGTTAACATCACCATTCTTGGTAACGAAGCATAAGGATTGCTTTCGCCTTTCCAGTTTTCTTTGGCTCTTTGCTCGTCTGAATATGTCCAGTTATAAATCTGTTCTTCTATAAATTCGCCGGAAGCTATGGCTCTGAATGGAGTTCCTGACAAATACAAATATCCATTTGTAGTAATTGGCATGCTTTCTTCATCAAAGTATTCTATACCCTCGCCTTCGGCAAAATGAATTTCTTTTTTATCTTCCGATTCAAATAAATCTTTTGCATTATCACGCCATGCACCATAATGGTATTCATCAAATATAACACAATCCCAATTGGTAGCATGTACCCATTCGTTTCTTGCTTTTATTCCTCCAGCTTCGTTTTTTCCTAAATAATCCTGAAATGAACCAAAGCATACAATGGGCTTTTTAGTATCTGCATCCTCTAATCTTAATCCGTTGCGGGAGATAAATTGCCAACCTTCAAAATCAATATGAGTTTGCAAATCTTCTTCCCAGGCACTTTGTACAGCAGGTTTAAAGGTAAGAACTAATATTTTCTTCCATCCCAGTTTCTTTGCTAACTGATAGGCAGCAAAAGTTTTTCCGAAACGCATCTTTGCATTCCATAAAAAGTGGGGTGTTTTATTTGGATTTTCTTCTTTAAAGCTATTGAAATAAGTAATTGTTTTATCTATAGCTTCTTTTTGTTCAGGTCTTAATTTAAAATCAAGTGTTCGATTATCTTCATTTCGTACTCCATTCTTAATTGCTAGTATTGCAGCTTTTACTTCTTTTGTAGTACATAGAAACCATTCTCCTTCTTGGTTTTTAATGCCTTGTTTGCGTAAATATTTATGAACTTCATGGTCAGTAAAGTTACTGCCATCATTACGCATTGCAGATTCCTCTAATACTATATTGTATTTTACTCTGCTTGTTTTTAATTGCTCTTCAATTCTGTTTTTGGAGGTTCTACTTGTATAACCAACTTTCAACAAGCCTTTGTGGCTTTCTACATCTATCAATTCGTAGGCATAAATCGTAGGATTTGCCTCTGGTCTTTGTGGGAAAAATTTATCACTCATTTTCTAAATCCATTGGGCGAATTAAAGAATCAATAAATAATTGTTCCTCCTCAGTTATACCATATTTCTCATAGAGTTTCTCATCTAGCCAAGTTTCATTAAAATCTTGAATAGGAACAAAAGTATAAACTTTACTTGTAGCATGTTGAGTTGGTTTATTAAGTAATACTAGAAATCTTAAAAACTTGGTAGTTAAATATATTTCTAAATTCCTTGCTTCTTTTTCATTATTAAAAACTCCTGCAACTAAATATGTTTCGGTACATGCACTATTTGGTAGAGCAATAAAAGGTTTTCCAAGTATTTGATGTGGAAACGAATCACTACCACTTCCTAATGGTGGAATTAAAACTTTGTAATATTTAACAATATCATAATTATTTTTTATTTCATCTTTTTTTATAAAACCAATTCCTCCATTCTGATAAAGTGTTATTGAATTATTGAATTGGTTTGCTTTTCCTTTATATGTTGTTTCTAATCCAAATGGCTTTCTTGCACTAATCTTTTCTTTTAGAGATTGTTCTCCAAAAGATTGTACTTTTTTCAAAATAGATATTGCCTCATTATAACGGATAAATGTTTCACAACCTTTTTCAAGAAGTGGTCGTGTCATCTCTGAAACAAAAGAGCCTTTTCTTGAAGTAATCACTTTACAATTACCCTTATTATCTCTATCCCATAAAAAATAACAAACTCCACCTTTAATTTGAACACCAGGAAAACAATCAATTGCTTCTGGAAAATCAACAATTTGTCTAATTCTACTATCATTTAACATTGTATCTCTAAAATCATCCATCCCCTTTCCACCAGAATACCAACGAGCTGGTATAATCATTGATAAAAATCTAGGATTCATTTTTATAGCTTGTTCAACAAATTTATGATAAATAGCTGTTGCACTTGTACCAAAACCGCCATCACTTAATTGGTATGGTGGATTCCCAACAATAACATCAAATTTCATATTAAATAGTATTTCTGGTTTTAAAGTATGGATAAATTTATATGCATGTGTTTCTAATGTTTTATCTCTATCATATATCTCCTTAGTTGCTCCACAATAAGTGCATTTATCGTTTAGCCATGTATGTTCAATGCGTTCATAAATAATATTGCCTTGTTCGTTATTAAAAGTTTCGCATATAGTATATTTACTATTTGCAGCTTTAGAGCAATAAACTGTTCTACGTGATAATAAAGAGGTGAGTTCAGTAATAGCAATACCGAATAATTGATTAGTAAAAATATGATTTATGCGTTCCTGCTTGTCTGGTATTTGCTTTTCTAAACCAATCATCAATCGTTTTGCAATTTCACGAAGAAAAACACCTGACTTGCTTACAGGGTCAAGAAATTTAGCATTTTTGTTTTCCCAAAGTTCTTTGGGTAATAAATCTAATATCTGGTTTGTCAGATTGGGTGGTGTAAACACTTCGTCGTTGCTCAAATTGGCAAGACACGAAAGCACATCTGGATTATAATTAGTCTGTATCATAAGGCAAGTTTTAGGAAGTCAATTAAAGGGTAATCTTTTATAGGCTCATCTATAACCCCTGGTTGTCCTTCATCATTAAATTCAAGTAGGAATTGATGCGATTTTTCAACTAAAAATTTAAAAATATAATCCCTTCGTTTAAGATAAGTTCCATTTATCATTTTCCATTCTGTAAACACAATCGGCTTTTTAGTTAATGGGTTAGTAAAGTCTAAAGCATTGCCCCATAAAATATTTCTATTGAGAATATATTTAATGCTTTTCAGATATTCCATTTTACAATTAGTACCGAATAGCTTTAAATATTTCTTTGAGAAAATGGAGAACAGACGCTCTTTACATTCATTTGCATTATCCTCTAAAATATCTACACCATATAAACTAGCAATAGCAATTAATGCATAGCGTTCAAATTCTATTTGACTTTTGCCATATCGATTATCAACTACCTCTAATTTTCTTACCAATACTTCTACTAAAAAATTACCATTGCCACAGGCAGGTTCAAGAAATGTTGAATCAATTCTTTCCGTTTCCTGCTTCACCAAATCAAGCATTGCATTCACTTCACGTTGAGCTGTAAATACTTCTCCATGATCGGCAACCCTCTTCTTTGACTTTACTTGGTCATCATTAGTAATATTTGTTGCTTCATCCTGCATTGTTGACTTATATATTATATAGTGTATACGATTTATTATAAAAACTTTCCAAAAGTACTAAAACCTTTTGAATTAATGAGGGAATATAAATATAAAAAGTTTTATAAATAGTCACATCCTTTAAACAAAGGGATAAAAAAAACGCCCTGCTAAAAAGCAGAGCGTTTTTAATTATTATAATTTTCAGACACTATTTCTCATTTATTTTATGAGGAACAAATGGATGTTCCCAATTCCCTGTTATACAATATAACTCATAATAAACAAACCATTCATGAGTCCAAGGTATAATTGTATCAAATAAATGACAATTAATATTCCAATTAAGATCTGATTTATGGTAAAGGCAAAGTGATTTGCTTTTTTGATACATATGAATATCATCATTGTATTCAATATTAGGATATCTAATTGTCACTTGTGGTGCCTTTACAGGATCATATTTTATTCTATATTTATAGTTAATAGAAAATTCAGTAGGTTTATATTCACCATAACAATAAAGAATACCATTTTGCAACTCAAATTTTATAAAATCATAATGTTGTTTGAGTAAAGTTCTTTCTCTATTTATAATTAAATAATAATTTATAGGATGTTTTGGTTGATATTTTTTAGTCACCGTAATTTTTATGTTTTAAATTTGAGACACCAGAATTATCTTGTATATTACCTAATCGGTCTGTTTTTGCAGTCCCAGTCAAAATTGCAGTACTCATATTTCTAAGAGCTTGTTCTTTTGAATCAACATCTTCATCAACACCCAATGGAAAGTAGATTCCTAAATGTTTTTTCCAAAGTTTACTTGCACTTAGTTGATTTTTTTCATTATCAATAGCTGTATTTGCATCATTTATAAAATCATCAAGTGAGTTAAGAAAATTGTTTTTTCTAGTCTCATCATAGTCTTCAAATAAATTATCAAAAGGGACAACTGGCATGATACAAGACCAATTAAAGGAAAGAACATTTTTTATCTCTTTTAGTGTATCTCTCAAAGCAATATCATCTCTATCATTATATTTTATAGACTTTTCTGCAAGAACTGACATCACTAACCCACATGGCATTTTGTTTCTCTTGTTATCACCCCAGGCTTTTAGGTATCGTACAATTCTAACAAGCTGACCTTTATCATCTCTTTTATTTTTAAACCATTCTATAAATTCCTTAGGGTCACTTTCTTCCCAATCGTTGTTTTTAATAGCTAAATTAGGATGATTATCATTTACTTGTTTATAATAAACTGGTAGATCAATATGATAATCTCCCTTATATAAAACTCTTATGCATTTTCTTCTGTGTTCTGGACTTGATGATGTTGCATTATATACAGCATCTTTAACCCACCCTTGGATTGTTGTTCCTGATACATTTGGCTTAATTTGGAAATATACACCATCATCCATATCACATTCATCATCTTTAGTTCTTATCATAGTCCCTAATTTACTAGAGCCCTGAGTAAAAAAAGTAGGTTTGTAATCTGCGTGATTTTTCGCAAAGTCATTTCTTATCTTGTCTCTTAAATCACTTTTTGATGTTTTTAACTTTGATTTTTTAGTTGGTGTAACATTTAATTCACCATTAAATTTTTTAAAAAGATTATTACAATTTGCCATCTTCTTGAGTTTTGTATGTTTTATAAGTTTTGAAAAATGTTTCTATTTCAGTTTTAATTCTATATTGTGCACCTGTAGACTTACCTAAATGATTTAATAATGATATAGCATTTTTTGACGCAATATCCATTTCTATTTCTTGGCTTTGTTGCACCGATAACACTGGCGAAGGAATACGAAAATAATAACCAGGAGGGTTGGTGTATTTTACTAATTTTTCCATTAGAAATTCGGTAAAAAAACTTTGACCATTTAAAGATGTTTGAATAATTTTATCACGCCAACCTATAAAAGATTTGTTTTGTCTTATATTAGTATTCCAACCAGATGGTTTATTAATACTTGATATTGATAAGATACTATATGTAGAATAATTTTTTCCTGGACCAACAAAATGTTCTAAAGCCTCTAATAATCCCACAAAAGATGGATTATTGCACCAAACACCTCCATCTATATAATGTGCATCACCTATTTTTGCAATAGGAAAGAACGTTGGTGCTGCAGATGTTGCTAAACCTACATCAACCATTTTAATATCTCTATCCATATGAAATTTTCCTTCCTTGTGTGGATATTTAAACATTCTCGGCATACCTTTAGTCAAGTTAAAACTTGGAATACATAAAAGAGTATGAGCATGACCTAAAGTCAAATCCTCAAACATTTGTATGAATGCTCTCTTTAATTTAGCATTGTTGTATTTGCCAAAAAATAACGTTTGTTTTAATGTCCTATATAATCTAGAATAGAATCTATTTTTTGTGAATATTTTTGGTCCTTCTTCATTATAAAATTTAACTATCTCAGATGAAGGTTTCTTTATACTTAAACCCATCGCAATGAGTCCACCAGTTGAAGTTCCACAAATCATATCAAAATAATCTGATATAGGCCCATATTGCTCCTCAAGTTGTTGAATAATTAATGCCGAATAAAGACCTTTTATTCCACCTCCATCAATTGACAATATCTTAAATGTTTTATTTTCCATAATTATATATTATCTTTAATTTGAGTTTTTATTATTAAATAAAATGTCTGAGATTGCAACAACACCTATAAAAATCAATGAGAAATCAAAAACTTGTTTCCAATTAAAAATTATATTGTTTGAATAGGCTACTTTAGAGGAAGTATTCCATTGTTTTGAAAAGTTTTGCTGCCTCAACTCTTCTTCATGTAGGAGGAAATCATGATTCTTTCTTTTCTCATCATTAGAAAGAATCTCATTAGCTTCATTTATTATTTTAAATCTTTCTTCCGACTCCTTACTATTGGAGTTCTTGTCTGGATGAAATTGTATAGCTAATTTTCTATAAGCTTTTTTAATTTCATCTTTACTTGCGGTTGGCTTAACGCCCAAAATTCTGTAAGAGTTTGTCATGCGACTTTTATTAATTAATAAATATTTTTATTTAATCCGTTTAATTAGGTGGAATTATACCTTTTTTATAAGAATAATTTGCAGGATTAAAAAAAAGAAGTAATTTTGCAGTCTCAAATTTAACTTTCCCACAAGTGTTTTTTGTCGTTATCTACTTCACAAAATCAATGCCAATATCTTTTTTTATAGACTTACTGACAATTTGTCAGGTTTTCTTATAGTATGTCAATTTTTTTGACAGGTTTTTTCTGACATTTTGACAGATTTGAAGAGTACTTAGGATAAAGTACCATACTTAAAACAAAAAGAATCAGGCTTAAAAGCCAATAACACACATTTCATAAACCCACAGCCTAAAGGCTGGGGTTAATGTATAAAATGTTTCTACAAATAGGTCGCCACTATGTGGCTGAAAGACAACCTCACCCCAACCCTCTCCTGAGAGGAGAGGGAGTAAGACACTGGAATTGTTAATGTTTACTATAAATAGGTCGCAGCGATGCTGGGAAAAGAACCCCACCCTTCCCTCCCCTGAAATGGGAGGGTAAAGACAGGAATTGTAGTTTAATCTTATTTTTAAGCCCGAAATACTGCCATTATTCAGGGCTATGTTTCAAAAGAAATAATCTATGCGATTGTACAGAGGTTGTGAAAAACAATTAACAATTAATAATTATGGATTAATAATTGGAATACAGTTTTTTTGAATTAATAAATATGAGTTAAAAGATTTTTAAAAAGCTAATATTTATTAGAAAAAATATATTATTGAAAATAAATGCATTTTTATTAATAAAAAGCTTGTGTATAAAAGAATTTTTATTAATTTTGTAGAATCTTTTATTGCTTATCAGGGTTGTTAACTGGACTCATTTTTCTAAAGAAATAAACTGACCTTTTCTTTAGAGACCTCAAAAAGAGAAAGGCCACATTTTTGTCTAAATAATATATTATGGACAGGAAACAGGATGCACTTTTTAAGAAAGGCAAACGTATTATTTTAGTTTTTGCTAAATATCCGGAACCAGTAAATTCGGTATTAAAACTTAAGGAATCTGCCGGGAGGTATAAGATAATTATAGTTGAAGTAGATGGGATAATAAGGGGGCAGATAAAAGATATAAAGGGTTATGCTGCTCAGAAACTGGAAATCAGAAATGATGCTATAGAACAGGCATTGGTAATGGTGGGATTGGTTTATGTATATGCAATGGAAATAAAAGACGCAATCTTAGCTAGTGAGATGAAACTTAACAAGTCGGATTTGGATTTGAAGGATGATTTATGTATAGCTAAATTAAAGAATCTGGATGAGGTTTTTAATGAAAATAAGGACGAATTATTGGATTATGGAATGACTCCAGAAATGATTGTTGAGTATACAGGTTATGTAGAGGATTTGGAAACATGTTTAGAGAATCCTGCAATTGCAATTGGGATAAGACATTCGGAAACTTTGAAATTGGTAGTAAAACTAGAGGCAGCGGAATTGGAGCTAAGTGGAACAATTGAGAATTTGATGAAACCTTTTAAGAAAATCAATCCTGATTTTTTTAATGAGTTTGAAAGTGCTAATAAAGATACCGTTCTAGGTTCGCATAAGAAAAGAAGTGCAGTTACAGGTTTGATAAATGTTATTTTGAAAGATAAAAACACTTTGGATGTAATTGCAGAGGGATTAGTGAAAATGGATGGTGATGAGGAAATATATCTGACTTCTAAATTAGGTAGCGTTTTGATAAAAAGCGAAATGGGTTTGCAAAAAGGAAATGTAGTGGCTATGGGTTATAAGCCAACGTCTTTTGAAGCAGCTGTAAGTGAGGTAGAACAGGATGTAGTGGTGCTGATGGAAAGCAATTAAAGTGCATAAAGTACTTAAAGTACTTGAAGTGCCTAAAATACTTGAAGTACTTGAAGTTTTTTTTAAAATAACGAATTACGAATTACGAATTACGAAAAATAATTAAAAAGCCTTTGCTAATTTAGTTTAGTAAAGGCTTTTTTAATTTCTTGCTTTCTTATATTGATTGTAAAATCAATTTTCAATACAGATAGAAATAGCTTTTATAATATCACCACTTTTAAGAAGTTCTTTGGCATAGCTGTGTAGCTTCTCTCTTTTGGGGATGGTATCTTTTTCTGAATTAATAATGCTTTTATAACGTTCATCTTTTTGATTTTGGATAATAGTTTCCTTGTCGGGGAATTCAATAATGTTTCCCATTAAGCCAAGATCATTACCTGTAAAAACATCAGAATTCCTTATCTCATCGGGTAAAGAATCAATGCCTATAGAGGCTCTGTTAAGTGGTTTGGGAACCTCGAACAATGAATTACCAACAGCATGGCAGTAATAATTCTCACCCATTCGTCCAATCCAATCGGTCTTTTGAATATCAACTGTTCCTTTATCATTTAAAATAGATTCGGATACATGGATTTTCTTGCCCTCGCATATCACAAGATTGCCTGCACCGCCTTCGGTTCCGGTTTCTATCACCTGACGAACAATACATTCTATCTGAAAAAGAGCTTCTTTTACTCTATAAGGTCTTACTACATCACTCTTAAGCTGTGTAAAGCCTGCTTTAATAAATTCATTAACACCTTTAGGAAACTCAGCACTTGCTAGATTAACCTGATGAACCATCTCGTAATTAACTAGATTAATAACTACTTCGGGTATGAGTTTAATATTCTCATAGGTATCCTTAGTAGTGTTATCGCGACCTCTACGGGAAGGCGAAAAAACAAAAATAGGGGGATTAATACCAAAAATATTGAAAAAACTAAAGGGCGAAAGATTAGGATTACCATCGCTATCGATAGTGCTAACCAAAGCAATAGGTCGGGGAGCAACTGCACCTTGCAGTAATCCCGTCATCTGAATTATAGAAATTTCGCCGGGTGTGTATGATTTCATTTTATTTGTTTAATGATCTATTTATTCGTGTAAAGAAGGCAAAACTTTAGTGCTAACTTCTCCAAATCCTATTCTTAAATTATCTTTAGTAGCGTGTCCGCGAATAATAATAGTATCATTGTCGTGAAGAAATGTTCTTGTTTCACCATTATTCATTTGAATTGGATTTTGACCTTTCCATGCAAGCTCAAGCATAGAACCGTAAGAACCGGCATCATGACCGCTTATAGTACCGGAAGCATACATATCACATGAATTGATATTACAGCCATTGATAGTTTGATGAGCCAGTTGCTGCGCAATATTCCAATACATATATTTAAAATTAGTACGACAAACAACATTTTCATCTGAATTGACAGGTTTAATAATAGCCTCTAAACTAATATCAAAATTCTTATTTCCTTCTGATTTAAGATAAGGCAATACCTCAGTATCCTGAACAGGACCAGTAGTTCTGAAAGGTTCAAGAGCATCTAATGTAACGATCCATGGAGAAACCACCGAACCAAAACTTTTAGAAAGAAATGGGCCTAAAGGCACATACTCCCAACGCTGAATATCCCTAGCCGACATATCGTTAAATAATAACATTCCAATTATAGCTTCTTCAGCTTTATTTACGGATATGCTTTCGCCGAGTTTAGTATTATTACAGGTGATAAAAGCAATTTCAAGTTCAAAATCCATCTCTTTTGTAGGACCAAATACAGGGTTGGGACTGTCATTGTATTTTAACTGCCCTTTGGGACGATGCAAAGGAGTGCCGGAAATAACTATAGATGAAGCCCTGCCATGATATCCAACCGGAAGATGTTTCCAGTTAGGAAGCAATGCGTTTTCAGGATCACGAAACATTTTGCCAACATTGGTTGCATGCTCCATGCTTGAATAAAAGTCGGTGTAATCACCAACTTTTACGGGCATTATCATTTTAACATCGTTAAGCTGATAAATAATTTCCTCTAATATATGCGTCTGAGATTTAAGCTCAGTGTTGCCTTCAGAAAACAATTCAGCAATTCGTGTTCTTACCTCTCCGGTTTTCTTTCGGCCTAATGAAATAAAGGAATTTAAATTCTCATGTTTGAACAAATCCTTTTTATCTACAGCAGTATTCTTTAAAAAACCAGCTTGATTCAATGAATTCAGATTGATAATATAGTTACCTATCCTTGTTACTGCTCTTGTTTTATTCCCTTTAATAACAGCCATTCCAAACGGAATGTTGTATAAAGGAAAATCAGAATCCTGAGGGATGTTAAGCCACGAAGCAATCTGAAAAATATTTTGTGTCATTTTGTTTTTATAATAAGATTAAAGAGTTCCTCTTAATTCTTGTTCTCTTTCAATGGATTCGAATAAAGCTTTGAAGTTTCCTTTTCCAAAAGATTTAGCACCTTTTCTTTGAATAATCTCAAAGAAGAAAGTAGGACGATCTTCAACAGGTTTGGAAAATATCTGAAGTAAATATCCTTCATCATCCTTATCAATTAATATATTAAGACCTTGTAGAATCTTAACATCTTCGTCAATTTTACCAACTCTTTCCATTACCGTTTGATAATAAGTGTTAGGGATAGTTAGAAATTCAACACCTCTTTCTTGAAGGGCTGTAACAGTTTCAATAATATTATTGGTAGCTAATGCTAAATGCTGAACACCTGCTCCTCTATAAAAATCAACATACTCTTCGATCTGTGATTTCTTTTTACCTTTTGCAGGTTCATTTAAAGGAAATTTAATTCTGCCGTTATCATTAGTCATTACTTTACTCATCAAGGCAGTATATTCTGTTGAGATATCATTATCGTCGAAAGAAATTAACTGAGTAAATCCCATTACATCAGCATAAAATTTAGCCCATGTATTCATCTCATTCCAACCAACATTGCCCACCATGTGATCAATGTATAATAAGCCGGTTTCAGGAGCTCTGAAAGTAGGATTCCATTCAACATAACCAGGTAAGAAAGGTCCTGTATAATTATCTCTTTCAACAAATATATGAATAGTATCACCATAAGTATGAATACCAGAACATATTACCTCACCCCATTTGTCGGATGTTTTTGTAGGCTCCATGTAAGGTTTAGCACCTCTTTTTACAGTTTCTTCAAAAGATTTAGTAGCATCAGGCACCCACATTGCAGTAAATTTTACTCCATCACCATGAAGGTTACAATGTTTTGCAATATCTGAATCAGGAATAAGAGATGTAGTAAAAACTAATCTTATCTTACCTTGCTTAAGCACGTAAGATGTTTTTTCTTTATTGCCGGTTTCTAAACCGCAATAAGCTAACGGTTGAAATCCAAATGCAGCCTGATAATAATAAGCAGCTTGCTTTGCATTTCCAACATAAAATTCTATATAATCAGTACCATTTATTGGTAAAAAATCATTTGCTCCCATATTATTTTAAATTAAAGTTTTAAATTTGTTGATGTATTAAACAATTAGATATGAATTATGATAAATTAATTTAGATTTTTAACATATTTTTTAATAAAGAAATTAGTCAAGCCAGGATAAGTGATACTTCGTATCTTCAATTCCTAAAGCTTGCTTCGTTATTTTAAGAGGATTAAAGGTGTCAACCATTACTGCAATTTCATCTGTACCAGCTTTACCAATACTTTTTTCAACAGCTCCCGGATGTGGTCCATGAGGAGTGCCTAAAGGGTGCAAAGTTATCTGACCTTTTTCAACTGACTTCCTACTCATAAAATCTCCATCAACATAATAAAGAACTTCATCAGAATCAACATTACTATGATTGTAAGGAGCAGGTATGGAAAGCTTGTGATAATCGTAAAGACGAGGCACAAACGCACAAACAACAAACTTATCCGTTTCAAAAGTTTGGTGTACAGGAGGTGGTTGATGAACTCTACCTGTGATTGGTTCAAAATCATGAATAGAAAAAGCATAAGGGTAATGATTACCATCCCAACCTACAACATCAAAAGGATGTGAGGCATATATATATGGGAAAATAAAATCCTTCCTTTTGATGATTACCTTAAAATCGCCTTTTTCATCATGTGTTTCGAGTTCTTCAGGTCCTCTGATATCTCTTTCGCAAAAAGGAGCATGTTCTAAAAGTTGCCCCATATTATTTATATATCTTTTTGGATACCTGTAAGGAAGATAAGATTCAACAATAAACAATCTGTTTTCAGATGTATTGAATTCAATCTGATAAATAGTTCCTCTTGGAATAATAAGATGATCGCCTGGATGAAAATTAATGTTTCCATAAGTAGTTCTTAGTTTCCCTTCACCAAAATGAACAAAGATCATTTCGTCTGCCCCAGAGTTCTTGAAAAAATATTCGGTCAAACTCTTAGTTGGAGCAGCCAAATATATATTTACATCCTGATTTACCAGGACAGGTATTCTGCTTTCTAAATAATCAATTTTTGGTGAGATATTAAACCCAAGAAAACTTCTGCACTGTAGGTTTTGTTCTATTGCAACCTCCGGTTGAACATTTATCGCCTCACCTGCTTGCTTAACAAGTGTTGGAGGATAATTATGATACATCAAAGAATATACATCAGAAAATCCTGCAGTACTAACTAATTGCTCAGAATATAACGAGCCATCAGCTTTCCTAAACTGTGTATGTCGTTTAGGTGGTATTGAACCTAGTTTTTTATAATGAGGCATAAAGTGTATTTTACGTTTATAAATATTTCATATTTAATTATCATTAATATGAAAGACTAATAAACAAATAAAAACCTACTTTTCCTTTAAAATTAATTTAATTTTAAGAAATCTATTCAAGTTAATTGCTTTGATCTTTTTTTAAGAGAAAACAACTCCTGATTTTAGGAATGAAAAGGATAAAATATTTACCTGTTATTGAATCACGACTTTCTTTATTATTTTACCTTGTTTTGAACTTATTGTTACAAAGTATAATCCTTTAGGAATATTTGTTAAATGAATGTTCTTTTGGAAATTATTATCTATTGATTGAACAGATTCATTATATATAATCTCTCCAATTATTGAAGAGATATTAATATTGTAGTGATCAGCTTTAGTTCCTGTCAACAATAAATTGAATTCACCTTTATTAGGATTTGGGAATATATTAAATTTAAAACTGCTAGTTGATTGCTGATTAATACCAAGTCCATTACAACTAATGTAAGCAGTTTTAAATATTGTATCAGAACATGAGTTGAGAATATCTGTTGCAATTAGTGAAACAGAATACATTCCATTAGAATAATAAGTATGATTAACAATAGCATTATTAGAATTTAGAATAGTATTATCACCAAAGTTCCATGTAAAATTATAGTTAGTAATATCAGGAGTACTATTATTAAACTGAACTGTAAAAGGTGGTGTAGCGAAAAGAGTATCACTTGCAGTGAATTCAAGATTGAAGTTTGCATTAGTTACATTAACTATAACTGTATCTGAAGCAATACAGCTTTGATCTATTGCATTTAAAATATAAGTAATGGTATGAATAGGATTCACTCGTGGGTTTAAAATACCGGGATTACTGAGACCATTGGCAGGTGTCCAGTGATAGACAATAGAAGTACTATTTGAATTAATAGTAGCACCAAAAGTAATAGAATCTCCACAGGTTTTAGTAATGTTATTAGTTGAAATAGACAATGGTATTATATTTACTTTAATAGAATCTATTGCATTGCAACCTTCAATAGAGCTAAGGTTTAGATAATAGGTGTTTGTTGACAATGGATTTACTTTTGGATTAGCGATATTTACACTATCCAAACCAATAGTTGGGTTCCATTGATAGCTAAGGTTTGATTGTAGTCCGGGATAATTATTATTAGGAGTTAAGATTACATTACCTCCACATGCTAAATTAATATCATTACCTGCATTTACAGTCATAGGATTAACTGTGACCTGAATAGTATCTGTGGCAAAACAACCTTCAACAGAAGTTAAGCTTACTACATAGTTAGTAGTAGTAATGGGTTTTGCAACAGGGTTCTTAATAGTTGCTGAGTTTAAACTATTGGCTGGAATCCATGAATAAGCTAAGTTAGATACATTTGAAGGATAATTAGTAATAGGATTAAAGATTACTGAATCACCACATATATT
>JBAXLO010000092.1:0-16168 GCA_037134755.1 Bacteroidota bacterium
TCATGTATAATATATAACTTAGTATTATAATTTTTAAATTAAAGACTACATTAATATAATGATATTTTATATATCATATATATATACTTATATATCTTAAATCATAATAATTATATTATTAATTATATTTTATATATATTTATTAGTAATTTATATTTATATTATACTCTATTATATTAATTTAATAATTTATTATATGAATATAACTAAATAATTAATATTATAAATAGGATATTATATCAACATATTTAATACCAAACTCAAAATATATAATATTGATTTATAAATATTAATATATATAAGAAATTATTTATGAAACTAAATTTATGAAAAGACATGAATCACATATTAATTATAATCTATGCTTAGATACTAGCCTATAATTCTTAATTAATTAAACACAAAATCAACCTATTTGAGATAACAATCACCCTATTTAATTGCTATACCTATATTATGGAAATCTTTATAATAATGATAGTAATAGTTTGAATACTTTTATTAAATAAGATAAGATTTTTAAAGGTTGTTATTAGCTTGATTCTGTTAATAGATTCCTATTCTTTTATTCATTATATATTTATGTTCTCTATCTCTAAAATAATAAGTCTATAAAAGTAAAAACTGCTAAACGAAAGCTTCCATTTAGCAGTTTTTGTTGTAAAGAAACAAATTCTTTTTTTAATATTGTTAATTGATAATTATCTTCTGCCTGAATGTTTCGTTGTCTTTATTCTTTAGCTCAAGCAGATATACCCCTGAGGAAATAGAACCAACATTAATGGTTTTATCTTGCTTGCCTTCGATGCCATTCCACGAATCACTTATTAAAAGCTTACCATCAATAGAATAAATATGGTAATAGATGTTCTGCCTTTCGGAACTGTTGAATGTAAGATGAAGTACATTATGGGCAGGATTAGGATAGATGGTTAAATTATCAACAGTCTGAAGATTACCTATCCCCATGCCGGAAGTAGAATAGGAAATATCAAAGCCCTGATATTCGTTTTGGTAATCAGAAATAAACTCAACCATCAAATGACTTACATTAAAAGTGAAGTCATTAGGAAAGGTGGAGCCCGAATAGCTTGCGAAAGTATTGTAAGGCGAGTTATCGTTTTTAACATAGAGGATATCCTTGCCAAGTTCAGTCTCGAAACTGTTAAAATGCAAGGTGATACTTCCTGCACCCGTTGGCACAATATACCATTTGCAATCCGTATTACTATTATATTTCTTAGCGCCGCTACCATCCGTAAAATTACCGGTAGCTCCAAAGAGGAACTTAGAACTCTGACAATAAGAAGGTGTATTAGCTTTATAATTTAAACTAAAACCGCGGCCAACAGTATCAGCATCCGAAGTAAACTTAAGCAAAGCAGTAGAACTATTTACAGTAAGATTAGCAGGCAAAGTACTGCCCGAATAATTGCCAACCAAAGCAGCAGCGGTAGTGCTTCCGGCATAAACCTTTAGGTAATCATGGCTAGCCTGGGTGGCAAAATCAGTAAAGCTCAAAGTAATTGAAGTTACCGAGTCGGCCTGAGGCTGTATCAACCACGAACAATCACTATTATTTTGGTATTGATTTACAGGCTGACTTTCGTTAGTAATACTACCTTCGTTAGCAGTAACAGTTGCTAGCCCACTACAATACACAGGGTAAGTGTAAAGTGCAGTGTCAGGATAAATATTAACGATAAGTTCCTGAGCAAGGTTGAAATTGTTTCCACTTGGCGTGAGATTGTTGAGATAAAAATAGCCATCAGCAGCACCTCCCCAACCAAAATTAAAATGGAAGTAAGCGGTGTCCTGATAACCATCGCAAACAAAAGCATGACCATCAACGTTAGGCACCGACCAACCTGCATAATACATAGGCATCTTTTTATCCAACTGCGAAACCAAAACACTATCCCAGTTAATGGAAGTGCTGTCTTTAAAGAGATAAGTAACACTTTGAGAATACTTATAATATGTTTTAAGACAATGAGCAGCCGAATGATTGTACATCCCCGAACCGGCAGGCCCCCATTTCATATCAACAGCAACGCCACAACCGTACATCAGATCGCTAATAGATGGGTTAGCAGAAGAAGGAACATCCAACATATTGTTCCATTTTATATTTGTAGTCAGGTAATTGTAGGACTGAACACCATAAGTAGAATCGAGATATTGATAAGTGCCGGTTCCATAATCAGGAAAACGATAATAATACATAAGCTGAGCAAGACAAGTGGCTACACAACCGGTATATACATGATCGCCGGGGCCGGCAGTATCAGCAGGGCATTTAACATTAAAGTACCCATCCTGATTCCATTTAGACTTCGTAAAAGGACTCACTGAACTTGAGCGGTTCAAGGCTCTGGTGTTATTGAGTAGCTGTTGCCATTTATCTTTAATAAGACTATTGCCCTCAATAGCTTTCTCCCTTGCATACACAATCTGATCTTTATAATGATTCATCCACATAGCAAAAGGAGGAATAACTTTGGCAGGATTATAACTGCTTTCGAAACTGTAAGCAAGGATAGGATTGGTGTTATCTTCTGCAGAAATTGCAATATAACCGGCTTCACCAATGTTTATAATATAATAAACTGCCTGTTCATTATCACTAAAAGTAAAAATATCTTTAATGTAAATATCCTTAAGATTGGTCAGGGGATATTCTTTAACTATCTGCTGACTATAAAAGTTTAGTGCAGCTTTCTGAGCAGTTTCAATAGGAACTATTCCTGCTTTACTTATTAAAGTAATGAATAAAAGACTTGTGATGATAAATAACTTTCTCATATAAATGCTGTTTTATAGTTTACAAAGATAGGTATAATAAATCAAACCTACGAAATATTTTAACGAAAGTTAAGGATACACTAAAAGACAATTAAATAAGGAACGTTTAAAAAAAAGAAAATTTAACTATAATCAATAACACTCACAAAAGCTACGGATATTCAGTTGATAAAGCTTATTAAATCCACAGTAATCATCAGCCTTCTTCTTTAGTTACAGTATAATTCAATATATTTTTACATGCTGAGGCAACCTTTTTAACATTTTTCTTGTCTTATATTATAAATTTATTGTATTTTTGTAGATAAGTTTACAGATATACTTTGGGATGATAGGTACATGATTAAATGTAGGTAAAACAATTGAACTCTTTTTAATTCTGATATTATGAACATTAAAAACTCTAAATTCTTTGTATTGATAAAAGCTGTAAGAAATTTATTTTTTACAGTTACCCTTTCTTTTTTTGCAATAAATGTAAGTGCTCAACAATATAATGTAGTGAGTAGCGGGGGGCAGGCAATAGAGACTCCAGCTGGATCTGGTTGTTATAAGCTTACTGATGCATGTAGTCAGGGTGCAGCAATATGGAATATTTATAAGATAGATTTATCACAACCTTTTGATATTACATTGACACTAAATTTTGGCACACGCCCCAATATATATTGGGACAATTGTGTTACTTGTGGAGGTGACGGGATGACATTTTGTTTACAACCTTTAAGTAATAGTACGTATTATCTGGGTGGTTCAATGGGTGAAGATCCAGCTTTGACTCCTTCAGTTTTTGTTCAAATGGATACCTATACAGCTAATCCAACTGATCCAACTTTTGAGCATATGTCAATAAATAAAAATGGTGATGTCCTTCATGGCACAGCTAATGAGTTATTATCATATACAGCTGCTCAAAACTGGCCTTGCACAACTCCAATGACTACTTGTATAACTGATGGTGCAGATCATTTATTTCATTTTAAATGGTCTCCTTCAAATCCTGGAGGGCCCGGACCCGGAACAATGGATGTGTACTTTGGCTTTGGAGGGACTCTCCCAGGTACACCAACATTAACTTATACCGGCGATATAGTTGCTAACGTTTTTGGAGGTAATCCATTTGTTTATTGGGGAGTTACTGCTGCAACCGGTGGTTGTTATAATAACCAGACAGTATGTATGACAACTATTTCTAATTTTGCTTCTGACACAACAGTATGTACTGGACAACCTCTAACTTTTACTGATAATAGTGTAAGTGGTTTACCCATAAATACCTGGTCGTGGGATTTTGGAGACGGAACTTATGATTACAGTCAATTTCCCGCAGACCATATTTACACAACTCCCGGAGTTTATCAAGTAAACCTTTTTATTATGAATTCTGGTGGTTTTTCTTCCACAATGACTCATACTATTACAGTAAAACCTAAACCTGATGTTTTAGTAAATGACCCTTCAATTTGTAAAGGAGATACAGCTATTCTGACAGCAACAGGAGCCGCAACTTACACATGGGATAATGGATTAACGCCCGGAAATCCTAAGCATGTTTCACCTGCAACTACAACTTCCTATATAGTGACAGGAACAAATTCTTTTGGTTGTACTAATACAGACACTTCTTTGGTTACAATTTATCCAAATCCTATTCCTGTAATTACGCCAAGTTCTTATCTTATTTGTGTTGGAGATCCAGAAATTTTAACTGCAAGTGGAGCTGACAGCTATATATGGATATTATCTGGAGATACTATCAATCCTCTTTCAGTAAGTCCTACTTCAAGTACTGATTATATTTTACAAGGAACTACTGTTAACGGATGTAAACGCGATACAAATGTTTTAATTCAAGTAAATCCAAATCCTATAGTCGGTTCTAATAATGACACTATTTGCTTGCACGAAACAGCTGTATTAACTGCAACCGGAGCTACTACTTATGTTTGGAGAGTAAATGGTGCTACTGTTTCTAGTGTAAATCCATTAAGTATTAGTCCACCAACAACAACTATATATAATGTTCTTGGCACAGATGTTAATGGTTGTAAAGATTCTATTAATGCAACAATTACAGTAAATATGCCACCTATAATTACTGCAGATAGTATTGGGATTTGTATCGGACAAACAGCAACAATTAATGTTTATGGTGGAAATCCTAATGATTCTTATTTGTGGTTAACAGATTATTCAACTTTTAATCCTATACATGTATCACCAATAGTGAGCACTTCTTATCCGGTTATAGCTACTGATTTAAATGGATGCAAAGATACAGCTTATGGATATGTAAATGTGTATCCAAATCCAGTTCCTGTTTTTACTTTTACTCCTACTATGGTAAGTACGGATGCTCCTGATGTTGTTTTTTATGATGGTTCAACTTATGCTACTAATTGGTTATGGGATTTTGGCGATCCACATTCAGCAAACGATTCTTCAATAAATCAATCACCTACACACCCATATACTATTCCGGGGAAATATATTGTTTGGCTGTATGTAACTTCTGACTTTGGCTGCAAAGATTCTACTTTCAGATGGATTTCAGTACAAACACCTACTACTTTTTACATCCCAAATGCATTTGACCCTACTAGTAATTCTTCGGATATAAATGTATTTAAACCTAAAGGAAAAGGAGTTGATCCTCAAAGATACTTAATGGTTATTTTCGACAGATGGGGAAAAGAAGTGTTTACTACTACCGATTGGGAACAAGGATGGAATGGCAAATTCAACAATGTTGGAGATTACTTGCCACATGGTGTTTATGTTTATTATATAAAATATAAAGAACTATATGGTATTTATAAAGAACGAACTGGGAATGTGACATTATTTAAATAAAAAAATATTTTACTTCATAAAAAAGAGACTATTCTTATGAGTAGTCTCTTTTTTTTTAGGCTATTCATTTGTTTTCATATTCTTTAATTATTTCTTAAAAAAACAAAAAACTCATTTTATCAAGCAACTTTTTAAATGTTTTTGTTGTCTTATATATTAATTGTATCTTTGTAACGTATTTTAAAAATGTTATAATTTAATTGGTTTTGTATTGTAATAAATTATAAAGAGTATAAAATCAATAACTTTTTATTAACTTGTTAAAAAGTTTTAATTAAAAAATCTTAAAAATGATTCATTTATTATGAATAAAAATAAATTTACATTCTACTGTTTCTCTATACTATCTATAAAATCAATTTTTATAGTTTTCTTTCTTTTTACAGCTCTAAACATCTCTGCACAACAATATAATGCATGTGGAACAGCAGTTGCTACCAGTACAACCGGTTGTTATCAACTTACGCACACAACTACTAATGGCGGGGCTGTTTGGAATATTTATAAAATAGATCTGACACAATCTTTTGATATTACCTTAACTCTTAATTTTGGAAATAATCTTAGCAATGGTTCTGTATGGGGCACTAATTGTGGCGCAGATGGGATGTCTTTCATTTTACAACCATTAAGTTCTTCTACAGTTTCTATCGGAGGATTAGTGGGTTTTGGAGGCATTACTCCTTCGTTAGGTGTAGTTATGGATACTTATTGGGGCAATGCATCAGATCCTGCTTATCATCATATATCAATAAATAAAAATGGTGACCCAAATCATACGACCTATACACCTTCTGGAATTTGTCCTCCTACAGGGACTATTCTTACACCTAATACAAATGAATTAGCACCCTATTGCAGTGCTAATGGTTTTCCTGCCAATATAACAGATGGATTGGATCATTTATTCCATTTCGTTTGGACACCTGGTCCCTCGGGTGTTGGTCCAGGAACGATTACTGTCTATTTTGGCAATGCAACTTCACTTCCTACTACACCAACTATAACTTACACCGGTGATATTGTAACTAATGTTTTTGGAGGCAATTCAAATGTATATTGGGGTGTAAGTGCATCAACCGGCTCCTGTTGGAATTATCAAACAGTATGTATGACAACTATCTCTAATTTTGCATCTGATACTGCAATTTGTGAAGGACAACCTCTTACATTTATAGATAATAGTATAAGTGGATTACAAATAACTACTTGGTCATGGGATTTTGGTGATAATACTTACGATTACACACAATTTCCAGGACCACATACTTATAATACTCCTGGTTTATATAATGCAAATCTATTTATTATGAATTCAGGTGGTTTCTCTTCAACTATGACTCATACAATAACGGTTAATCCTAAACCAAATGTTATTGTTAACGATACTTCAGTTTGTAAAGGAGACTCAGCAGTTTTAACTGCAACAGGTGCTTTTACATATACTTGGGACAACGGCCTAACACCTGGAAATCCTAAACATGTATCACCTCCTACAACTACTTCTTATGTTGTGACCGGAAAAAACACTTTTGGGTGCACTAACACGGATACAGCTTTAGTAACAATATATCCTAATCCTATGCCTGTTATTACGCCAAGTTCTTATCTCATTTGTGTTGGAGATCCAGAAATTTTAACTGCTAGTGGAGCTGACAGCTATATATGGATATTATCTGGAGATACTATCAATCCTCTTTCAGTAAGTCCTACTTCAAGTACTGATTATATTTTACAAGGAACTACTGTTAACGGATGTAAACGCGATACAAATGTTTTAATTCAAGTAAATCCAAATCCTATAGTCGGTTCTAATAATGACACTATTTGCTTGCACGAAACAGCTGTATTAACTGCAACCGGAGCTACTACTTATGTTTGGAGAGTAAATGGTGCTACTGTTTCTAGTGTAAATCCATTAAGTATTAGTCCACCAACAACAACTATATATAATGTTCTTGGCACAGATGTTAATGGTTGTAAAGATTCAATTAATGCAACAATTACAGTAAATATGCCACCAGTTATTACAGCTGATAGTGTTGGAATTTGTATAGGGCAAACAGCAACAATTAATGTATATGGTGGTAATCCTAACGATTCTTATTTGTGGTTAACTGATTATTCAACTATTAATCCTATACATGTATCACCAATAGTGAGTACTTATTATCCGGTAATTGCTACCGATTTTAATGGGTGTAAAGATACAGCTTATGGATATGTAAATGTGTATCCAAATCCTGTTCCTGTTTTTACTTTTACACCTACTATGGTAAGTACAGATGCTCCTGATGTTGTTTTTTATGATGGTTCTACTTATGCTTCTAATTGGTTATGGGATTTTGGTGATCCAAATTCAGCTAATGATTCTTCTGCATTTCAATCACCTACTCACCCTTATACTATCCCGGGGAAATATATTGTTTGGTTATATGTAACTTCTGATTTTGGGTGCAAGGATTCTACTTTCAGATGGATTTCAGTACAAACGCCTACTACTTTTTATATCCCAAATGCATTTGACCCTACTAGTAACTCTTCGGATATAAATGTATTTAAACCTAAAGGAAAAGGAGTTGATCCTCAAAGATACTTAATGGTTATTTTCGACAGATGGGGAAAAGAAGTGTTTACTACTACCGATTGGGAACAAGGATGGAATGGCAAATTCAACAATGTTGGAGATTACTTGCCACATGGTGTTTATGTTTATTACATAAAATATAAGGAACTATATGGTATTTATAAAGAACGAACAGGAAATGTAACGCTCTTTAAATAAAATCTTATATATACAATAGGAAGCTCTCATCATTTACATGGTGAGAGCTTTTTTTATTTAATTCTCTAAAATTCTACTACTTTTATTGATTTTTAATATAATTAAAGTTTCATAATTATTGTTTTAAAATTGTGGTTGTAAAAAATATTTCTTAAGCTCCATTAATTTTCTTATAATTTTTATAATGTGTTAATTCAGATGATTAAGGAGCTTTATTTGAATGAATTTCAAATAATTTATTATTTAAAGAAATTAAAATTAATTATTTTTAAAATTAATTTGGTGATTATATAAATAATGTTTATATTTGCAGCGTTATTTAAAAAAAAGCTATGAAAAAAACAATTCATTATTTAGTATTATTAGTTATTAGTTTAACTATCATTATGGTATCCTGTTTGAAAGATAAAACAACAGTGATCAATTATGTTCCAGTAACCACTACATTGTCCACAAGCTTAGCGGGTTTTGGCGCAAACTCCGGTACTCCAACTGGAACAGTTTGGGCAATCCCATCAAACATAAAAGTTGTTGGCAAAATATTAGGAGGAAATCCAGGGAAAGCTTCTTTCTCCGGAGTTAAAACTCAATCTGCTTGGGCAGTTTATGAAGCTAATTCACCAAAAACCGATTGGATAACTCACGGTACTGGCGAATTCGTTAATTTATACATGAAACTGACAAATTCAGGCACAAGCCCTACTACTTTTGTTTTTCCTGCAGGTCTTGTATTTTGTAATACAGGCTCTGATGACACAACAGCAGTAGACACTACTCAAACAGGCGTTATCATTGTTTCTGACACAGTGACAGTACCTGTAGGAGATACTGTAAATCTTTGCTTAAAATCTTATTGTTGCAATTTAACACATCATGCACCTACTTTAAATTCTATTTATAGACCAATAGTAATTAGCAATAACGACCAAATGGTACACTTTATAGGTGCTTTAAAAGGAAAAACAACTTTAGTAAGTCATGAATCAGATATACAATCGTATATTTGGAAATTTACAGGAGGCACACCGCTTACAACGGATGATTTTGCCACAATTGCGACGTGGCAATAGCTAACTTTATAAAATAAAAAGATCCATATAACGAAGTTTATAATTTCGCAATAAAAAATTGTTGGGTTTTATATAATAAAAGTAAATACATATTCAAAAAAGCCTCTGTCATTAATTTGATAGAGGCTTTTGCGTTATTGTAACTCTAGCCTTTTGTTAAGTAATTGTTACGCCTTCCACTTATTAATACCTATTTACGCTAATACTTAACAATTAATTAATATAATGTTAATGTTAGCTTAACTGATTTGTTGAATTTCAGAACTAATTTTGCCGTGTCAAAAAATTAGAAATTAAATTTAATAACAAATAATTAAAAAAATGAAAAAAGTTAGTTTACTGGTTATGGTTTTAAGTTGCATTTTATTTACAACAAAAATAAAAGCACAAACAAATGAAGAAACAACAGAAAAAGTAAATACTGTGAAAGATCGCGTTGACGGTATTGACGAAAGATTATCAACAGTAGAAAGTGATCTTTCAAAATTAAAAAAGATTAAATTTTCAGGTTATATCTTATCACAATTTGAAAATTATGCTGACAAATCGGTTCAGCCAAATTCTTTTTTCTCAGTAAGAGAAGCGAGATTTAAATTAACTTATGAAGCAACTGATGGTGTAAACTTTGTTTTACAACCTGACTTCCAACCTGGTCTTGCAATCAAATCAACTTCTTCGGGACTTAATAGTTTTGCACCTAACTTATCTATTAAAGATGCTTATGTACAAGCAAACGATCGTTGGTTAAATATATTCAGTTTATGGGCAGGTAAATTTAACCGTCCTAACTACGAAGTAGAACAATCATCGGCAGTAAGAGAAGTACCGGAAAGATCGAGAGTTATTCAGGCCTTATATCCTGGTGAAAGAGGAATGGGTTTTAAATTGGAAGCTAATCCACAAAATATTCCTTTACATGTACAGTTAGCTATATTAAATGGTTCAGAAGGAATGACAATAAAAGATAGTCTTGGTAACAATTTATCATATAACGAAAATAAAGATTTTGACAATTACAAAGATTTTATGGGAAGAGTTACCTATAATCTAAAAGTTAATTCAATGTTAGGTATTGATTTTGGTGTAAATGGATATTATGGTAAAGTTGCATCTAAAAGCAAAACTACTTTAAATGGAGATTATACCACAGTGTCAACAGTAAATGTTGGTGATGCAATAAAAAGAAATTGGTTTGGAGCAGAAATGCAGGTTTACATTGATTGGTTAGGTGGACTTTCATTAAAAGGTGAATATATGCAAGGACAAAATGCAACAATGGGGAATATTGGCGGAACAGGTACATATCAGGTTGCTAATTTCCAGAATAACTTCAGAGGTTACTATGCATATTTAATCAAAAACGTAGGAAAAAAGAATCAGTTTGCTTTCCGTATGGATTATTATGATCCTAATACAGATATTGACGGAACTAATATTGGAGTAAGAAAATATGCAGGTGTTGCCGGTAAAATTGCTTCAAAAACTAGTGGATCTTCTGATTTAGCTTATACTACATTTAATTTTGCATGGCATTATTATTTTAATGATAATGTAAGACTATCATTAATGTATAGCATTGTTCAAAATGAAAAAGTTGCTGTAAATCCTGCTACTAATGCCGGTTATGTTACTGCAAAATATACAAATTATGATGGAACATCAGGTGTAAATGATTACAGCTCTATTTTCAACCAAAACATTCTTACCTTAAGATTAACAACAAAATTTTAATTAATAAAATAATTTAAAAAACATTTAATAATATAATATAATGAAAAAAATAAATTTAAAGAAATTAGCAACAATACTATCAGTATTAGTTGCAATGATTATAACCTTCTCTTTTATGGCTCCAACCCGTATTACTGTAAAAGGATCAGATACTATGGTAATCCTTTCACAAAAGTGGGCAGAAGTTTATATGAAACAAAATCCTAACACAAATATCCAAGTTACAGGTGGTGGTTCAGGAACAGGTGTTTCTGCTTTAATAAACGGTTCAACTGATATTTGTAACTCAAGTAGAAAGATGAGTCAATCAGAAATCAATAAACTTAAAGAAAGATATAATACTTTAGGTGTTGAAATTCCATGTGCTAAAGATGGTATCACAATTTACGCAAGTACATCTAATAAAGTAAGTGAACTAACAATAAAACAACTTAGCTTGATTTTTTCAGGTAAAATAAAAAACTGGAAAGATGTAGGTGGTGCTGATGCAGAGATTAAACTATACGGTCGTGAAAATAGTTCAGGAACTTATGTTTTCTTTAAAGAAGCTGTAGTTAAAGCTGACTATGCTCCAAGCTGTCAAACTCTTCCTGGAACTGCTGCAGTTGTTAATGCAGTTAAAAAAGATGCTTTAGGAATTGGTTACGGTGGTGCTGCTTATGCTGCCGGAATTAAAATCATTAAAGTAAAAAAGGATGACAAAAGTACTGCTTACGAAGCAACAGCAGAAACAATTAAAAGTGGTCAATATCCTATTACCCGATACTTATATATGTATGTAAGAAATAGACCAACTGGTGAAATGAAGAAATTTATTGATTGGACATTAAGTGCAGACGGACAAAAATATGTAACTGAAATTGGTTACTTTCCAGTTAGATAATTTAAATAAATAAAAATAATGAAATCAGGAGATGTTAATTGAAATAATGTCTCCTGATTTTCTCTTTTTTTAATAATTACTTGAATTAAAAACCTATGAGTTTATTTAAAAAGAAGACAATACCCCAACAGACTACAGGTATTTCTTTTACTAAAAAGAAAATACGCTGGGATGATTTCTTTGCCGAAAAGATTATAAAAGGTGTTGCTTTCTTATCAATTGCTATCATTGTTTTAATCTTTTTCTTTGTCTTTAGAGAAGCTTTGCCAATTTTTTCATCTAATTCTTCACCCGAAAAAGCTAAAAAAGATACTACAATAGTTGCAACTAATACTCCTGTTGCAAATGCAGATAAACAGGAAACTTATGGAGCAGAAAATAATTCTTCAACTCCAAAACAAGAAACCTACGGGACAGAAACAAAGGACAATACTCCTAAACAAGAGCAATACGGAGTTCAGACTAATGATGAGCCAAAACAGGAACCAAAAGAAGTAAAAAAAGCAAAATCTGCTCCAAAACAAGAGCAATATGGAGTGCAAACTAACGATGAACCTAAGCAGGAACAATATGGGGTTACTACAGAAGAACCACAGAAACAAGAGCAATATGGAGTTGAAACCGCAGTAGATACAAGCAATAAAATAGCTAATAAAGAAACTATTCCTGAGAATCCTCCCGAAGGTAAGATTACTGAAGATAATAATAACAATGCTCTGGCTACATTAAAGTCTAAAGACTGGCAGCCGGTGTCTGATAATCCACGCTATGGAATTCTTCCATTAATAATAGGCACTCTTAAAGTTACTTTGATTTCAATCCTTTTTGCCGGGCCGTTGGCTATCATGGCTGCTTTATATACAGCTGTTTTTGCTAATAAACGCATGAAAGAAATTATTAAGCCGGCTATCGAAATGTTGGCAGGTTTTCCTTCGGTTGTTATCGGTTTTTTTGCTTTAATGGTAATTGCTTCTGTGTTGCAAAGTGTTTTCCACTACAGTTATAGGTTAAATGCCTTCGTTGGAGGTATAGCTATGGGCTTGGCTGCAATTCCTGTCATTTTTACTATTGCCGAAGATGCCATTACTTCAGTTCCCAGAACATATTATGAAGCTAGCTTAGCCTTGGGTGCCAGTAAATGGCAAACAGCCTTTTTTGTTATGCTACCTGCCGCAACTCCCGGAATTTTTGCTGCTATTTTATTAGGTATTGGCAGAGTTTTTGGAGAAACCATGATTGCTTTGATGGCAACTGGTAATGCTGCCTTAATGGGGCTTAATCCTTTTGAATCTGTAAGAACTCTGGCTGCTACGATAGGTGCCGAAATGGCTGAGGTTGTTTTTGGTGATACTCATTATAATGTGTTGTTCCTTATCGGTTCAATGCTATTTATATTCACATTTGCTTTGAATGCAATTGCCGAATTTTATGTTAAAGGTCGTTTACTTAAAAGAATTCAAGGGAAATGATAAAAACTAAAAAAATAGATATTAAAGGTTTCGTAATTGAAGGATTAACGCTTTCATCTGCTTTATTTATCATAGCAATCATAATCTTTATGCTTGTAGTGATAATTAATGGTGGTAAAAGTGCTTTTTCATGGGAATTTATTTCTTCTTTCCCTAAAGAAGGCATGACAAAAGGAGGTATATTTCCGGCTATCTATGGCACTGCATTATTAGTGGTAATCATGGCAATAGCAGCGGTTCCTTTCGGAGTTATCACAGCAATTTATCTTACAGAGTATGCAAAAGAGAATTCTTTTATTGCTCGCTCTATTCGTTTTGCTGTAAGAACGCTTGCAGTTATTCCTTCCATTATATTTGGCTTGTTTGGCTTAGGATTCTTCATAAAATTTGTTGGTGTAAAGTTGGATAATGTCTTTTTAGGAGGTGCTTTAAAATGGGGGCAACCAAATATTCTTTGGGCGAGCTTAACGATGGCATTGTTGACTTTACCCGTAGTTATTGTGTCTGTTGAAGAAGCATTAAAGACTATTCCGCGCGAATTGCGTGAAGCAAGTTTAGCTTTAGGTGCTACTAAGTGGCAAACTATACGTAGAGTTGTTATTCCTGGATCTTTATCGGGGATATTAACGGGTACAATTCTGGCAGTTAGCCGTGGTGCAGGCGAAGTGGCTCCAATACTTTTTACAGGGGCTGCATATTATTTAGCAACGCTTCCGCATGCCTTAAGCGACCAATTTATGGTTTTAGGATACCATATTTATGTAATGACTACCCAATCTGCAAATGTTGATCAAACACTTCCTATACAGTTCGGTACAACCTGCGTTTTGTTATTGCTAACATTTACCCTTAACATATTTGCTATAATTTTAAGATATAGAATTCGTAAAAAGAAAATAAACTAGAAATGATACATTCAAAAATAAATACAGAGAGTTTATATTTATATTATGGAAGTAAAATGGCTTTGAATAATATTTCATTAGCCATTCCTGAGAAAAAAGTTACAGCATTCATAGGTCCTTCAGGTTGCGGAAAATCAACTTATTTGAGGACTCTCAATAGAATGAATGATTTGATAGATTCAGTTAAAATTGAAGGTAATATTACTATTGATGGCATTAATATTTATGATAAGAATATTGATGTGGTAAATTTGCGTAAAAAAGTGGGCATGGTTTTCCAGAAATCAAATCCTTTTGCAAAATCTATCTTCGAAAACGTTGCTTATGGTCCTCGAATCAATGGTATTAATGATAAAAAAGAATTAACTGAGATTGTTGAACAAGCTTTGCAGAATGCTGCAATATGGGACGAAGTTAAAGATAGGATGCACGATTCTGCCCTTGGTTTGTCGGGTGGACAGCAACAGCGTCTGTGCATTGCGCGTACTTTGGCTGTTAATCCCGAAATTATCCTGATGGATGAGCCTGCAAGTGCTTTGGACCCTCTTTCTACTTCTAAAATTGAAGAATTAATAGTGCAGCTCAAAGAAAATTACACCATAGTTATTGTTACACATAATATGCAACAAGCTGCACGTGTGAGCGATTTAACTGCTTTTTTCTATTTAGGTGAGTTAATTGAATTTGATAAAACCAAGAAAATATTTACTAATCCTGAAAAGAAACAGACCGAAGATTATATTACAGGTCGTTTTGGTTGATATTTTATATTTATTTATATTAATGATAAGAGTTTTATATTTAATTTTGCAAATTATTTAAATTAGGATTTAAAAATAATGGAAAAACATAGGATTTTTGATACAGAACTGGAAAAGTTAACCAGAAAAGTTACACAAATGTGTGAGCTTGTAAATCAACAAGTGGATAACACTTTACATGCGCTTTTGAATTGTGATAATGTACTAGCTAATCAAATTATTGAGAACGATGTGCTGGTGGATAAATTGGATGTAAAAATCGACAAATTGTGCCAGAATATATTTGCGTTGCAGCAGCCTGTTGCATCTGATTTAAGGTTTATTCTTTCTTCTTTGAAAATTAATAATGATTTGGAACGTACCGGCGACCATGCTGTTAGTATTGCCAAAAGGATAGAAGCTATTGCAGATTATCCTGATATTTTAGAAGAATTAGGCATCCCTGTTGTTTGCGAAGCTACTACTTTGTTATTTAAAGATGTAGTTAGTTTGGTTAAATCTCATAATATGGTTTTTTCAATAGATATTTTTAATAATGCTGCTGAAATTAAAGAGAAATGCCATGAAATTTCTGAAAAGATACTCGATGAGATGATGCATAAGACAGAGGTGATTGTGGTGGCTACAAATATCATGGTTATTGTTAACCTAATTGAGCGTATTGCAAGTTATTCCACTAATATCGCCGAGTCAATTGTGTTTGTAGTCGAAGGTAAGATTGTGAAGCATAAGAAGAAATTTTATGATTCGTTAAATGAAACTGAAGAGGAAAATACTACAGAAACGGAATAATTGAAGTCAATTAATAATTACTAATTAAAAATTAATAATTGTAATTGTTTTTAAATATGAACCATTTACCACTATTTAGTTTTTCTTACTGATACTTTCAGTACAGCTTCTTCG
>JBAXLO010000093.1:0-16125 GCA_037134755.1 Bacteroidota bacterium
ATTTTAGCCTGTTCCAAAGCAGTTATTTTACCTATTTCGGCCATATAAGCTTCATCTAAACCGGTTAAATAAACTACCATACCATCTACATCAAAGGTAACACCGGGGTTAGCACTTTCTATGGTAGTTTTGTTTTCGATTAATAGTTTGATTAGCCAAACTATAAATTCATGTTTCGTTGATTTTGTCATCGACATTGTAATTAAAAAATTAATTTGTTTGAAAGTCGTTTTAAACCTTCAATAAACAGTCGGGAAAAACTCATAATTTTTAGCGGCAAAAATTTAAATGCTCCTTTTAGAGGAGAAATTTTTATATTTTAGAAGAAAGGTTATCCAGAACCTTAAAAAATGCTCAGGTCTTTGACAAGAACTAATTTTTAAATGATGATTAATTATAATAATTCTGCAAACGTAATAAAAAAATCCCAGTCTTTTGCAAATAAAATGAATTATTTTTATAAAGATGGTATTTCTAAATATTTTTTATTACTTTTGTACTGCTTTAAATCACAAAAAGACGTTAGCCCTCAGAAGCCAAGTTCCTACGTCTTTTAATAAATAAGAATCGCCTCCGGGAATTAGACGAAAATAAAAAATAATAAAAATGAAAAATATTTACCTCCTTTTAATTGCAGTACTATTTTTTAATCATATTTCTTTTGCAAAAGAAGTTGATGTGATAACAGCTATGAATGTTGCAAAGAATTTTTATTTACAAGAAAATACTATAAATAATACTGTCGATAAACAAAGTATAGTACTTACACTAAGTTATTCTTGTAAATTGAAATTAACACCTTCTGCAACAAAAAACACAGAACAATATTTTTACTATGTCTTTAACGTAAATACAAATGATGGGTTTGTAATTATATCTGGTGATGATAATGTCAAACCAATATTAGGTTACTCTGATAAAAAGACATTTGAAGCCAATAATATTGCTCCATCTGTAGCAAAGTGGTTAGAAAGTTATAAAGAACAAATTCGGTTTGCAATAGAACACAATATAATTGCAACAAAAGAAATAGCAAACGAATGGGTTAGTTTAGAAAGCTGTGTTCAAAACAACATTAATACAACTAAAACAACAAACGATGTTAGTCCAATTATACAAACAAATTGGGATCAATCTCCTTATTATAATGATTTATGTCCAGGAGGTTCTGTAACTGGCTGTGTTGCTACCGCAATGGCACAAGTAATGAAATTTTGGAACTATCCTGCAAATGGTTCAGGTTTTCATTCCTATAATCATTCTACTTATGGTACACTTGCCGCAAATTATGGAAGTACAATATATCAATGGAATTCAATGCCAAATATTGTGACTAGTACAAATAATGCTGTTGCAACATTGATGTATCAATGCGGTGTAAGTGTTAATATGGGGTATAGCCCTCAGAGTAGTGGTGCTTATGTTATCTCTTCTACAAGTCCAATAGTAAATTGTACAGAATATGCATTAAAAACTTATTTCGGGTATCCAAATACTGTTCAAGGCCTGAAAAGATCAAGTTACACAGATCTTCAATGGAAAAATTTATTAAAAAATGAACTTAATAATGGTCGTCCTATAATATATGATGGACATGGAACTGGTGGTGGACATTGTTTTGTCTGTGATGGGTATAATAGTAGTGATTATTTTCATTTTAATTGGGGATGGTCTGGTTCATATGATGGCTATTTTTTGATTGACGCATTAAATCCAGGTGGTACTGGTACAGGTGGTGGAACGGGTGGCTATAATAGTTTTCAAGAAGCAGTAATTGGAATCACTCCTCCTGCATCTGCATTAACATACAATTTAGATATTACTGTTAGTGTTAATGCAAGTTCCTCTAGTATAAATTATGGTTCTGCATTTTCTATCTCCACAAACATTACAAATATAGGCACAAATACTTTTACAGGTACTTATTGTGCTGCTGTATTTGATCAAAATGATAATTTTATTGATTATGTAGATTCAATTTCAGAACTAACAGGACTTCAGCCAAATTATACATATACTAATAATTTAGTATTTTCTAATACTGGCGACTTTGCATTATTACCTGGCAATTATAATGTTTACATTTATTACAAACCTACAGGAGGAGAATGGCAACAAATTCATGCTTCAGGTTTATTTACATGGGAACATGCTGCAATTTCTATAATAAATCCAAATACTATTGAAATGTATTCAAGTATGAGTTTAACACCTGCAACTATTTATCAAGGTCAATCATTATCTGTAAATTTAAATCTAATTAATACAAATAGTGTAACATTTTATGGTCAATATAATGTTGCATTATATAAATTAGATGGTACATTTGTTGAAGATATTGGCACTATAAATGAGAATAATGGTTTACCTTATAACTATTACTATATATCACCATATCTTACTTTTACTAACACAACATTAATGTCGAATCCTGGCACTTATCTTATAGCCGTTATTTTTAAATCAAGTTCAGCTACTAATTGGAGTCTTGTTGGATCATCAAATTATCAAAATCCTATAAAGATAATAGTTCAAGCACCGCCATATTTACCTGATATTTATGAACCGAATGAGAATATTAATCAGTCGTATAATTTACCATTAACTTATAATATGGATTTTGCCACTAAAAATACTACAGGCTCTAATTGTCATACAGTGACTGATAACGATTATTACAAAATAATTTTAGCTTCTGGCTATAATTATAATATTGGAGCACGTTTACAAGATTCATATAATAGTAATGATGGAAATACATATACCCTTGATGCACAATTTTCATATTCAACAGATGGCACATCATGGTCTGGCACATATGATGATATTATGACAAATAATATCATTATAAATAATGGAGGTACAGTTTATTTTCATGTTACCCCATATTACTTAGGACAAACAGGAACATATTTACTTCAATTGGGTGTTCAAAGAATTTCTACTAATAATGTTGAAGAAAATCAACTTATAAATTCTATTAAAGTATTCCCAAACCCATCAACAAACCAAGCAAATATTTGCTATCAACAACTTAAAGAAGAAGGAGAATTGCTGGTTTATAATATGTTTGGGCAAATGATATTTAAAGAAAAACTTATAAAAGAATCATCAGCGATGAAATTTAATATTGAAAACTATAAAGCAGGACTTTATAAAGTAATTATTAAAGAAAATAGCATTATTAAAGGACAAGCAAGTTTAATTAAACAATAAATAAAATTTTAAGTCACTAAATTGATAATACAATCAACTTTATGAAACCAATAATTACATTCGAAAATGAGACTATATTATTAGATTTAACAAATAATCTTGAAACTTTTATTTTAACAAATGAACGTGTTAGACATTCAAAAAAAAGTTGGGGTTTTAATGACATAACAAGTATTTTATTAAAAGAAATAACTTCTATTACTGTGCACTATAGTAGTTACATTATATTTATAATTTTAGCAATAATTTCAGGTTTATATACTATAATTACATTTATTAATAAAGGTGGTTATGATTTTATTTCTTATAGTTTAATTTTTACAGTCTTAATGATTATATTATTTTTTAGTACAAGAAGAAATAGTATAACAATTTGTGCTTCTAATGGGAAAATAGATTATGACATTAAAGGATATAATAATTATAAATTAATTGAATTAATTGATACAATAGAATTAGCAATTAAAAAGGTTAATACTACATATTAATATATAATAGTCACTATTATGATAGTAAATGAAAGTAGTATTTTTTTCTCTTTTATATTTTAACCCGAGCTTTGGATATAATTAAAAAAAACGCTAAGACACTAAGAGCATAAAGAAACACAAAGAATAAAACCTTAGTGAAACTTGGTGTACTTAGTGTCTAAGTGTTAAAAAAGAGAATTATCTTTCTTCTTATTATATTTAAACCCGAGCCTCAGTTGTAAATATAATAATTCATAATTATTTAGTATCTTTGTAAAAAAATTACAAATAATCTGGAAGAAATTAAATCAGATTTTGATGTTTACGGTTTGAGAACTGATACAAATATATGGGAAGAATTTATTATTGGAGAAGATTACGAAGCATTTTTAATTACAAAAATAAGTAAACAAATTACATTATGACAACTATAGATGAATTAAATCAATCAAAAATACCGGTTATTGTTTTTGATAAAAACTTAGAACAATTTAGAGACAAAGTTTTATTTCCTGAAAAACTAGCTAAAGCAAAAGAAATTATAGCTAAAATAGGGCTACCAAAAAAAGGAAAGTAAAACCCCTTGCCTATATATTGAAGGTAGAGCCCTTTGTCTTATTTAACTAGGCTTCACTCGCTTTCCTCCAATCTATCGTTGTCTTTGAATTTATATTTAAACCTTGTCTTCGGTTATAAATATAATCATCATCATAAATAATAACATCTTGATAAATAACAAAGAGCGGCAACCAAATAAATGGCAGCAGCTCTTTGTTTTATAACTTCAAGTACTTTAAGTATTGCAAGTACTCCAAGTACTTCTTCCTTAATCTATTTTATCGCAATCGCATTCGTCAAAACTTTTATTATACTGATGCATTGCGCGTTCGCTCATACCCATGCTTGAGAATCCACCATCATGATACAGATTTTGCATCGTAACTTTACGTGTAAGGTCAGAGAAAAGAGTAATGCAATAGTTAGCACATTCTTCGGCAGTTGCATTACCAAGGGGTGACATCCTTTCGGTGAAGTCCATCAAACCATTAATACCTTTAACACCACTACCTGCCGTGGTTAGCGTAGGCGACTGCGATATGGTATTGACCCTTATGTGTTTCTCGCGTCCATAAATATAACCGAAACTACGGGCAATAGACTCTAAAGCAGCCTTAGCATCAGCCATATCATTATATTCGAACAAGGTACGCTGAGCAGCAATATACGAAAGCGCAACTATCGAACCCCACTCGTTAACGGCATCCATCTTCTTAGCAACCTGCATAACCTTATGGAAAGAGATAGCTGAGATATCCAATGTTTTATGAAGATAATCATAATCAATATCATCATAAGGACGCTTTTTGCGAACGTTCAATGACATGCCGATTGAATGTAGAACGAAATCAATTTTGCCTCCAAACTTCTCCATTGCCATAGCAAATAGATTCTCAATATCTTTAACATTGGTAGCATCGGCTGGAACAACGATGGTATTGCACTTAGCAGCCAACTCGTCAATTTCGCCCAAACGCATTGATACAGGAGTGTTTGTCAATACAAACTCAGCTCCTTGCTCATAAGCCTTTTCTGCTACTTTCCATGCTATCGACATCTCGTTTAAAGCACCAAAGATAATCCCTTTCTTTCCCTCTAATAAATTATTCATGTTGTGGTTTCAAATTTATAATCATTATTTTAAATTTCTTATTTCATCAATTCTTTTGCAGTAGCCAATGCAGCACTGCTTACATCTTCATTACTCAATAACTTAGCAATCTCTTCAACTCTTTCATCATTTGTTAATTTCTTTATAGTAGATTGTGTACGTTTGCCATCCGAAAACTTTGAAACAAAGTAATGCTGAGAGGCTTTGGCAGCAATCTGAGGCAAATGCGTAATTGAAATTATCTGCATCCCCTCCCCCATCTTCTGCATTATCTTTCCTACTTTCCCCGCAATATCTCCTGACACTCCACTATCAATCTCATCAAATATAACAGTCGGTAAAATATTTTGTTTAGAAATGACTGATTTAATTGCAAGCATCAACCTCGAAAGCTCACCTCCTGATATAACTTTGGACAATTCGCGAAACTCTCCTCCCTTGTTTGCATTAAATAAGAAAAGGATGCTATTTCTACCTGATGCATTGAAATCATCGTTGTCAGATAAGTCAATCTTAATACGCGCATCATGCATTGCTAGTTCTGATAATATATCAGTTATATCCTTTTCGAGCTTAGGGATAGCTTGTCTTCTTTTCTTAGAAATAGTATCAGCTAAAACTTTAATCTTATCAAAATATACAGCCAACGATTTCTCTATTTCTTTAATCTTATCATCTAAATTGGAGAAGTGCAATAACTCATCCGATATCTGATCCCTAACCTTTATTAACTCTTCAATTGTATTGATGTTATGCTTCTTTTCCAAACGATAGATAAGATCCAACCGCTGTTTTATTTCTTCTAGTTTTGATGGGTCAGATAAAATTTTTTGCTCTATAGTTTCAGCCTCATTCGATATATCTTTCAATTCAATAACACATGAATTCATTCGCTCATGCAATTCCTTAATCTGAGGATGATAATTAGAAATTCGAAGTAGAGTATTATTTATATCAGTAAGTTGTGATAAAAGATTGAATTCAGAGGTAGATAAGGTGAATATAGTTTTATTAAGACCTGTTTTGATATCCTCTGCATTATTCAATATCTCCAGTTCCTGTTCATTCTCATCCTGTTCATTCTCTTTTAAAGAAGCAGCTTCAAGTTCGTTAAATAAAAACTGAATATAATCCTGTCTGGCAGTATTCTCTTGCCCTTTTTCTTTAAGTTCTTTAAGCTGATTCTTTAGTTTTTGATAAGAAAGAAAATCTTTTTGGAAAGAAGATAAAACTTCAGCATTTCCGGCATAGTTATCAAGAACAGTCATCTGGAAATCCGAATTATTCAAAGTAAGGGTAGTATGTTGAGAATGGATATCCACAAGCTTATCACCTATAACCTTCAATAAATTTAAGTTAACAGGAGTATCATTAATGAAAGCTCTTGATTTGCCATTAGGTGAAATCTCCCTTCTTAAAATGCATTGACCATCATAATCAAGTTCATTATCCTTAAAGAACTCTTCAACATTAAGTTTTTTAATATCAAACGTTCCTTCAATAATACATTTCTTTTCTTTATTAAGTAATACTGCATTATCAGCCCTTTGACCTAGTATTAAAGATAAAGCACCTATAATAATTGATTTACCGGCACCCGTTTCGCCGGTTATTGCAGAAAAGCCATTTGAGAAATCAATATTTAACTCCTCAATCAGCGCATAGTTTTGTATAAATAAATGCAATAACATATTGTGTCATTTTAAGAAAACAACCTTAAGAATAAAAAAGCAAATGTAGGTAAAATTAATAATGTAAAGAAATTAATTTGCAGTAAGTATTGTTTGGTACTTCCCTGCATTAGCCGGATCTATTTCCACCAGACAATTTACAACACGAGTTTTATCCTGAGGGGAAGCCTTTTTAAATATATTAATCAACTCATCCGACTTAGCAACCATAAACAACTCAATGATATATAAACCGGGTTTCTCTCTATAAGCTTTACGCAATGATTCTGTAGCATCAGCAATTGAAGACCGCCCATTTTCGAGATTATCATACATAACATCTAAGCCTACTCTGTGATATTGGTATAAAGCTTGTCGAACCGAACCATAAGCACTGTTTAATAGGTTCTCTACAATCCAATATCTGTTCTTCTGGCTCTCGTATGACTTCCAACCTGCTTCAGGAGTAGATTGAGCAGAAGTAACAATAGCCTGAGCCTTTTCAAAATATGGGGAACCTCCATTTGGAGAGAAGGAATCAAAGTCAATACCCAAAAAGATATTAAGATAATAAACCACAACAGATGTTAGATTAGTCGAAAATGAATTCTCAATATAATCTAAAGTCTGTGATTGAACATATTTAAATTGAAAATCCTTATCAATAAAGTTTAACATTGTAGTAGGATAAGAAGTTCTATATACCGGTCTCCTCAACTGAAGTTGAATAGTTCCTTTAAATTCATCAGAAGAAATCCTTTCACTTATAGTAATAAGCATACTACATTCAATCCTTTCCTCCTGATTAAACTTGTAGTTAGTCCATGATCTGTTATTAATAAATTCATAAAGATTCTTCCTGAGATCATCAAATAATGTTTTATCAGTACCTTGCACACTAGGAGCAGAAACCTGTACACTACAATTAAACTCCTGAGAGAAACCAATTAGTGGAACTATAAATAATACAATATAAACTATAATCTTTCGCATAATAATCTGTTATAAATAATGCTCTTTAATAAAATTAATAATATCATTAGCAACTTCTTTCTTTGTCTTCAAATCAAAATTTGTCACCTTTTCATTCTTATCAATAATAGAAATCTTATTAGTTGAGTACTTGAAACCGGCATTCTGATCATTTAAAGAATTAAGAACGATAAAATCAAGGTTTTTAGTATTAAGCTTCTTAATTGCATTCTTAACCTCATTATTAGTTTCAAGAGCAAAACCAATTAATACTTGTCCTTTTTTCTTTCTATTACCTAATTCTAAAAGGATGTCCTTCGTAGGAATAAGCTTTAAAGTCATTGAATTCTCCGACTTCTTTAGTTTACTTGCCGAGGGGGTTTGTATAGTATAATCTGCAACAGCAGCTGACATTATTGTAATATCAGCATCTGCATATAGCTCCATACATTTCTCGTACATTTCATTAGCTGTAACAACATCAAACCTTTTTATCAAAGGATTATTAACAACTAAATTAACAGGGCCGGCAATAAGCTTAACTTCTGCACCATATTCAGCAAAAGTTTCAGCAATAGCAAATCCCATTATACCTGAAGAACTATTACCAATAAACCTTACAGCATCTATTGCCTCATTTGTAGGACCTGCTGTTACAAGTATCTTCTTCCCTTTAAAGATGTTCTTAGCCAGCATATCATCTTCAATAAAACTGATAATATTTTCAGGCTCTTCCATCTTTCCCTCACCCTGATAGCCACATGCAAGATCCCCAACCACAGGGTTTATAAATCTAATATTATTATTCTTTAAATAAGATATATTATCAACAACAGCAAAGTTGTGATACATCTTTGAATTCATTGCAGGAGCAATATAAATAGGCTTATTAAATGCTAGTAAAGAGGTTGATAAGGCATCATCAGCAATCCCGTTAGCTAACTTTGCAATGATATTGGCAGTAGCAGGAGCTACTATAAAAATATCAGCCCAATCAGTAAGTGATATATGTTCAGTTGAATAATCATTAGTATCACCAAAGAGATTATCGTATATTTTATTCTTAGAGATGGTTTCTAGAGTGACTTTTGTAACAAACTGTAGGGCATTTTTAGTTACAACAACCTTAACTTCTGCACCCTGTTTAATTAATAATCTTATAAAATAAATAGATTTATAGGCTGCTATACCGCCACTAATACCCAATAAGATTTTTTTTCCTTTAAACATTGTTACATGTTAACATAAAAAAGGTATAAACCCTTTTAATGGCTTATACCTTATATATAAAGATGAATTAGAATTGATTCTTTGAAGCTTCTTTTATAGGATTTCTGTAATATACTTTATCATGTAAGAACTCACTTACAGCTATTAAAGTAGGTTTAGGTAATGCTTCGTAATGTTTAGTTATTTCAATTTGTTCTCTATTCTCAAACACTTCTTCCAGATTATCATTCCCTGTTGCAAACTCTTCTATCTTACCATTAAGTTCTTCTTTCAATTCCAAAGAAATCTGATTCGAACGTTTGGTAAGTATTGCTAAGGTTTCATAAATATTATTAGTCTGCTTTATGAAATCTACAACATTTCTTGTGACTGCAGTATTCTCAACTTTCATTTTCTTGTAATCCATATTATAAATGTTATTTATTTACTAATTCTGTTTGTGACTCTTTTAATATTGAATCCGCTTCACCTTTGTACATTGTCAAAGGATAATTATTAATTAAATCATTATATGCTTTTAAAACATTCTGAAACCGTTCTTTCTTTTTCGATTCAATACTGTTTTTAGCATAATAATAATCCGACTTTAATATTAAATATAAGATTTCTTCTTTATAGAGTGTTTCCGGATAATCTTTCAATACATTTTGAAATGCAATCTGTGCCGAACTATATGCTCCCATCTTATAATACATCTTAGCTATTTCATAAGCTTTTAGATTCAGCTTCTTTCTCAAATCATCTATTAACTTATTAGCCAGTTCTACCCTTGCACTCTGAGGATAGAAATTAATAAACAACTGCAATTCCTTTATAGCATCATAAGTACTAGATTGATCGAGGCTATGAGGTGGGGAATCCAAATACTTTGAATAAGCACTCATATATAAACATTCTTCAGCATACTTACTATTAGGAAATATCTTTGCAAAGTTCTTAAAATGATAGCTTGCCATTATCCAATCACTTTGTCCATAATAGCAATACGCATAATAATAATGAATTTTCTCTGCTTGTTCCTTACCCCTGTACACTGGTATAACATCATCAAACAATTGCAAAGCATGATAGTAATCATGACTATCATAATACTTTATAGCTGCCTCATACTTCTTATTACTATCAGCGCTCTTAAGTAATTTAGAGTATTTTCCACATGAACTAAGCCCTATCAGTACAATAACTAAAAGTAGGAAGATTGCTTTCTTAATCATTTTGCAAAATTAGTAATTTTTAATGAATAATGTAACGATTTACTAAAAGTTTTATTTTATTAACATTAAATTAAATATTACAAATTGGATCAACAGTTGATAAAGACATGTTCATTTGTTCAGAAGCTGCTCTACATCCGCCCAAACATTGATTCCATAATTTACAATCAATACAATAATCAGGTATTTCATTTTCCCATTTTTCTGAATAAGTTGAAAATAATATTTCAGGTAAATCTTGTTTATAGATATTACCGGCAACAATAGGCGAATGATTGCACAATCTCATATCACCTTTAATATCCAGTGTTATTGGTCTGTTCAATACATTTGTGGAACAATTGCCAAAAGCTATATTATCATAATCTTTAGGATTTAACACACATCTTGGTGTACAAACATTAGATGAAATAGTTAAATTTAATTCTTTTGAAACGCTGTTTGCAATCCCAAAAGCATTCTGAATCTCTTTAATTGTAGGAGAAACATCAAGTGGTGCTTTAACTCCATGTCCTCCTATATTGTAGCGGTTAAGCATTATACGCTTTAAACCCAGAGATGAAATAAATTTCAAAGTATCTTCAATAACTTCGGCATTAAATTTTGTTAATACAATTACAGGAACTACATAACCTCCATTTTCAATAATATATTTAATTGAATGTTGAGACTTTTCCCACGAACCATTTTGCTGTGTCATTGCATCATGTATTATATAATTGTTTGAATGGATAGGTATTTCAAATAACCCAACACCCATATCAATTAGATGTTTATAATCTTCGTCTTTAGCATAAGTTCCATTAGATATAATGGTAATACTTTTACCTTTCATTCTACAAAACAATACAATTTCCAGAAATCGTTCAGCCATAAAGGGCTCTCCACCAGTAAAGGCTATTTGTTTAATATCAGCTAACTTAAATAACTTTTTTAGTGTCTTAATAGTTTGATTGTATGTATTTAAATTAGAATGAACATATTCTGTATCCGGCATTTTCCAGATATTATAACAATATTTGCAATTTAAATTACATACACTGGTTACTTCTATAGCTATATGATTTAATGCTAGTTTCATTTCTGTTTATTTATCTAAAGTAAATTTAATAGGTAAGTTATATTGAATTGGGACTAGAGTTCCTAGTTGACTACCTGGTTTCCAATTAGGCATTGCTTTAACTATACGTATAGCCTCTTCATCACAACCAGAACCTATACCACGTAATATCGTTACTTTATTTATTTCTCCAGTTGTGGTTACAATAAAAGAAACATAAACAACACCTTCAACACCTTTTATTCGAGCAGAATCCGGATAATGGAGTTCTCTTTTAATAAAATCAATCATTGCTTTTGTGCCATTTGGAAACTCTGGCATAGTTTCAACAACTGTATAACAAGTTATATTTGTACTATCTACTTGCTTGTTTAATGAAACATCCTTATCACTATTTTCAATTTTATTATTTGTATTATCACCAAAACTAATATCATTAGAAGGATCAACTTCTGGAATATAATTTTCGTCGATACCATAACACATAGTAATAGATTCAATATTCTTAACTAATTCTTTTTCGATTGTATCTTTATTTTCTTCTACAATTGGTACTGTAAAATAACATAAAGTGTTTTTTATGCTTATTTTAGTTGAGTTTAAATTGCTTGAAAAATAAGAATCTATTGACTTTGTGCTCAATAAACCCATACTTATATTATTAATCTTAACAGTATCCTTTTTCCCATCCTTTTCTTTGCTTTCTATAGTCTTTTGTTTACAACTCAGCTGACTACTTACTCCAATTAATATAGCACCATACAGTAATTTTTTGCTTACTATGCTTTTCTTACCTTTTGTTATATAAGAAAGCATTGCATAATAACTGTATATGAAATGTATATATATTTCTTTAACTGACTTCATACTAACTTGAATTGATTTTTAGTATAATTTAAATTTAATTGGCAAATTATACTTAACGTCAACTTTCTTTCCTTCTTGCTCGCCGGGCTTCCATTTTGGCATAAGTTTAACTACACGAACTGCTTCTTCATCACAGCCACTTCCAATCCCTCTTAAAACTTTAACATCACTTATTTCTCCACTTTTCATAACAACAAAACCTACATATACCGTACCTGTTACCGACATGTTTCTGGCATTGGGCGGATATTTAATTTCTCTAACTAAAAAAGCCTCTAAAGAATCATCTCCACCGGGAAATTCAGGCATTTGCTCAACTATAGTATAAGGTCCAATAGTATCACGCTCTGTTTTTATGCAAACATCATAGCATGTTACCATAGTTTGAATATCAGTAATAGATAGTTTGTTTTTTATTACAGAACTATTATCCTTTTTATCCTTTTTAGAAACGTTATTGCTACCTATATCTTTATCATTTGTAGTAACTTTGCCTGTTTCGTAACACATAACTCTATCACTGTCATGAATTTTATTAACATTTGTTTTGTTAATCTGAATAGAGTCCTTTTTCCCATCCTTATCTTTGCTTTCTATAGCCTTTTGTTTACAACTCAGCTGGCTACTTACACCAATTAGTATTGCACCATATAATAATTTCTTGCTTACTATACTTTTCTTACCTTTAGTTATATAAGATAGCATAGCATAGTACCTATATATAATATGAATTAGCATTTCTTTAATTGTTTTCATAGCATTTAGATTTAAACATTAGTGAAGATTAAACTTTATTGGTATATTCATTTGAACAGGAACAGGAATTCCATTTTGTAATTCAGGTTTCCACCTAGGCATAGCTTTTACAACTCTAACAGCCTCTTCGTCACAGCCACTACCAATGCCTCTAAGTACTTTTACACTATTAATATCACCCAATTTACTTACAACAAATGTAACATATACCGTTCCTTCGATTCCTTTTACCCTAGCTGAATCAGGATATTTGATTTCTCTTTTAAAATATTCAACTAAAGCATCATAACCACCAGGAAAATCAGGCATAGGGTACACAGGATCAACTATCATACCTCTATCACTATCATTCTCTTCTATTTTTTGATTATCTAATTCATTTAAAAATTTACTATCTTCCAAATTAACAGTATTATTACTTTTATTATTAATATGATCTTCATCATCATCTAAATAAATTACAGGAGGTACTATTTTAGGGACATTATCATCAACATCAGTATCAGGCATAACAACAGGAGGCAAGTAACATCCCATAGTACTTACGAACGGTTTCTCTTTATCAGAAGTTATTGTATCTATTTTAGATTTAAATATATGTGTAGTATCTTTCTTAACAACTATCTCTCTACTCTCCCCACCCTTTTGCTTGCAACCATATTGAAAACTAATTAATAAAAACAATGTTACGAATACTAATCCGGTGCAGATGAAGAACTCTTTAATTATTTTCATAGCTTCTATATTAAAATATTATTGTAAACTAAATTTTATTGGCAAATTAAATTGCACTGCAACTGCAACTCCATTTTGTTTGCCGGGTATCCAGCGTGGCATTGACTTAACTACACGAACTGCTTCCTCATCAAAACCACCACCAATGCCTCTCAAAACTTTTACATTTGTAATATCTCCTGTTTTAGCAACAACAAAAGTAACATAAACTGTTCCCTGAATATCTTCATCTCTATTTATTAAAGGATATTTAAGTTCTTTTCTTAAGTATGCCCTCAAGGAATCGTCACCACCCGGGAACTGAGGCATTTGGTCTGCAACAGTATAAATATCTTCTGTATATGTAGGACAATTGTCTCCTGTTTTTATGTTACTATTAATCAATGTATCCGAACTTAGTACAGCAACTTCCAATTTATTAGCCTTCTTGTTTTTAGTAGTCTTCTTTACAACAGCTTTCTTGTGCTTTGGATTGTCTTGATTGCTATTAACGTTCTGACCTCTTGCGCCAAGCATCATAAACAATAGTATCAAAACACTAATTGTAATTACACTCATCAAAACAAAATTCTTATCATAAGAAATTCTGTGATTGCTGTGATGATGGAGAGTTGAACTCCCGGTTTCATCTAAATAAATTTGTGTTTTCATGGCTTCTTAATATTTTATTATATATCTATTCAACGTATTTTATTGATGTAAGTTATTGCTTGTGTCAATCTAATCAGTTAACGGTTACTATATTTAAGTTATCGGCCGCAACTAAAAAGTTATCGGTAAAATTAAGCTTATTTATACACTATAAAAAATAAAAGTAAAATAAAAATTAAAAAGTACTTGCATGTTAAAATTATTCGTAACTTCGCAACTTATTTTATTACAATTTATTCAAAATATTTAAGTAATATAATAGTGAATTAATAATCTATAGACCAATTAATCATAGGCTCTTAGACTTCTTTAACCATCCTCAACCAGGTGATTAACGTTTAAAGGTTTTCTTTAATCGATTTAAAAATTATTCTTTAATCTAAATGTATTTGCATTTAGAGTTTTTCTAAGAAATAATATTTTTTATACGTTTAATTAACATTTTAATTTAATCATTATGGCTTCTTCACATCCTATTATTCCATGTATGCACTGCAATTCGCAAGACCCTAGAGGTGTTAGCAGTTTAGGTCACAGACTTATTGCAACGGGCTTATTCTTTTATCCGCTAACTTTTGCGGATCCTACTCCTACAAAAATTGAATTTACAGCAGCGGTAACTTTATTGGATTCTTATCAAACTCAAATAAGAAGTAATCCGAAATTCAACGTGCTTCGTGATGCACAAACAGTAGTAGTTTTCGATATGGAAACTTCGTTATTGTATTATGTAAAACCAATTTGCGGTCATAATATTGACCTTATTACCAAATCAGGGTTCGATCCTAATGTTCAACCTCAAAAAGCCCCTATTCCTGATCAACCTGTGATCTTAAGAATAGTAAAAGGTAAACTATTTGGTACTTATAAAGTGTTTTTGCAGAGAATTATAAACAAAGTGGATGTGCCTAAAGCTCCTGTTTCACATCAAAAAAACAATACTTATGTAGTAGAGATTTCTTTAACTCCTGATGTAGAAGCTTCATGGAAGAATATATTATCAGGTGTTAAATCTACAAAATTAATATTTGATAAATATACTCCTTTTGTTAAGAATTATGTACGTGTGTATTCACAAAATGCTTCGGGTAAGGGGCAAGCAAGTATGATATATTCGTTTATACCTGAATAATTTCAACTAATTTCATAATCTATTTAATTAAGACCTGACATCAGGTCTTAATTAAATATTTAGCTTCCAAATCTAACATTATAGCTGTTCCTTTTGATTTATTTAGTATCAAGATAGATGCTTTCAATATTATTTTTGGTTTAATTGATATTAAATTAAAAATAGTAAGAATATATTTTCCTTAAATATGGGCATATTCGTTTCAAATATGCCCATATTCCGTTCAAATATGCCCATATTTACCTTAACTTTGCCCTCATTGGGAGCAAATAAACCTACATTTGCTTTTATTATGCACATATTCGATGTAATTATGCACACATTTAAAGCAATTCTGCACACATTCTATTTAAGTATGCCCATATTTTGAACAAATAAGGGTACATTTGATGCAAATATGGGCATATTTGGAGCAAATATGCCCATATTCCAAGTGATATTACACGCTATCTATCGGGTATTATTCTTCATTATATTATTATA
>JBAXLO010000094.1:0-16089 GCA_037134755.1 Bacteroidota bacterium
ATTATCAAAACAACAATATCGTTGATCAAAGCAATGCAGACTTTACTATTTTAGCGGCAATACCTCTGTTTGTAATTAGCACTCCTAATGGTGGGGAAGCTTATTATCCTACCACTACTCAAAATGTAACATGGAGTAGTGCTTTTGTTAGCCAGAATGTTACTTTAGATTACTCTATCGATAATGGCACTACATGGAATAATATAGTAAGCAATTATCCTAATAATAATGGTGGGGTTGTGCCTAATCAGGGTATTTATGCATGGACGATTCCTAATACTCCTAGCACTCAAACACTGCTTAAGGTAAAAGATGCTTCGAATTCTGCTTACTATGATGTGAGCAACTCTGTGTTCTCTATTCTGCCTCATATTACTGTGACTGCTCCTAATGGTGGACAGACAATTGTTGGTTGTGCTAATACTACCATCAGCTGGACTAATGGTGGTACTTCAGGTAATTTTACTGTAGAATATACTGCTGATAATGGCACTACATGGAATACCATAGGTACTACAACAAGTTCCAGTTTATCATGGAGTGTGCCTTATTTTAGTTCTACTCAATGCAGGGTTAGGGTTAAAGATTCTAATGTGCCTACAAGAATGGATCAAAGTGATAATGTTTTTACTGTGAATCCTCCTAACATACAAGTGACTGTTCTAACTCCTAACGGTGGACAGAACTGGATTGCAGGAACTACTCAAAACATTACTTATACCTATGCTATTGGCGTTAACAGTATTTCTATTGAATACTCTGCCAACAATGGCACTACATGGAATACTATTACCAGTAGCACAACAACTACCGGTTCGTATGCATGGGTTGTCCCTAATGTGCCTTCTAGTCAGTGTCTGATTCGTATCACTAATTTAACACATGCAAGTTGTTATTCCTATTCTGATGTTAGTGATGCTGCTTTCACTATTCTTTCTAGTGTTAATGTAACACAACCTAATGGTGGTGAAAATTATCAAGCCAACGTGGGTACTCAGGGAACAATGATTAACATGAGTAATGCTCCTTTGCTTTTAAATACAGGATATTATTATGACAATGGAGGTCAAGCAGGTAACTTTACTTCTACCGGATATACACAGACACTCACACCTGACAATCCGCTGAACAAACTGAGCATTTCTTTTTCAAACTGGTCATTAAGTAGTGGCAACCTTAAAATATATGATGGGCCTAATACTACTTCTTTAGTTGCAACTTTAACTACTACTGGAAGCAGCTGGTCATATACTTCAACGCATGCTACAGGTTCTTTAACGTTTGTGTTTACTCCTTCGGGTATTAGCACCGGATGGGAGTCCTATATCAGAAGTGTGGGCACCACTACTCAGAATATTAACTGGGCTGTAGTGGGAACTTCTAATTATTTTAATATTGACTATTCTACTAACAGTGGCTCTACATGGACTAATATTGCCACCAACTATTATACTGCTACAGGTACTTATGCTTGGCAGATTCCTAATACACCTAGTACTAATTGCAGGGTCAGGGTGACTGATTATCAAAACAACAATATCGTTGATCAAAGCAATGCAGACTTTACTATTTTAGCAGCAATACCGTTTATCACTATATCATCTTTGAATGGAGGAGAAACAGCAATTTCGTTACAAACAAAGCAGCTAACATGGATATCTCCAACCTTCTTAACTTCTCTTGTGAAAATTGAGTATAGCAAAGATAATGGAGTATCCTGGGATGTAATTGTAAATAGCACTACTAATACTGGCACATATAATTGGGTTGTACCGACAGTATCTACAGCTTATAACAGTTCCAGAATACGTATTTCTGATGTTAATAAGCCTTCAGTTTATGACATAAGTGATAATACATTCATTCTAAAACCAGCTATTGAGTTAATTTCACCAAATAACAATAATGGATTATGGGGTGCTTGCACATCATCTTCTATCACATGGAATGCAGGTATTTCTACAAACTATAAAATTGACTATTCAACTGATAACGGAATAACCTGGATAACTGAAAACGCTAATTATGCAAATAGTACCTCTTATGTTGTATACAATTGGACTGTCCCTAGCATTCCTTCAACAACTTATCTAGTAAGAGTCTCAGACTTAAACAATGCTAACTATTTTGATATTAGTCAAAGTTATTTTACGGTCTCTCCTGCCATTACTTTAACTTATCCTTCTTACGGTGGAGTTGTTCAAGTAGGTAGCATTGTTCCAATTCAGTGGACTTCATATAACACTACAAGTTATTATAAACTTGATTATAGTAATAACAATGGGCTAAGTTGGACAAATATAGTAACCAATTACTATTCAACAACTGGAACATATAACTGGACTGTGCCGAATGATATAAGTACGTTATGTAAAGTTAGAGTAAGCGATTATAATTCATCATGCAAGACAGATGCTTCAGACAATCCTTTTTCAATTGCAGCTAGCACTAGTCCTGTAACATTAAACAATTTAAATTCAGGCAATCTTAATGGCTGTAGTCAAACTAATATTAACTTTACTGCCGGAACAGGAGTCACTTCAGTTAACATCTACTACTCTTTAGATGGCGGCTCTTCATGGACAACTATAGTCTCCAGTCTTAATGCAGCATTAGCGACCTATAACTGGACAATACCTAATATATCAACAAACCAATTATTAATAAGAGTTGTTGATGCAAACAATCCGAGTTATTATGATGTTAGCAATAACCTGCTAACAATCATTCCAACAATTTCACCTGTTATTTCTACTACTGGTTCTCTTACATTTTGCAATGGAGATTCTATCGTATTACACTCAAACTATCCAACAGGTAACATCTGGAATACAGGAGGTCAATTAGATTCTATTGTAGTAAGTACAAGTGGTACATATTATTTAAACAATACGCAAGGAACTTGTTTGGCAACTTCAAATTCATTAGTTGTAACTGTTAATCCAAGACCTACAGTCCCGGTTATCTCTGCAAGTGGATTATTGAATATCTGTCAAGGGCAATCTGTTTTATTAACGTCTAGTAGTACTATTTCTAACACATGGTTTCCAAACAGAGAGACTACTCAGACAATCACAGTTAGTCAAACAGGTAGCTATGCTGTTATAGTAGCTAATCAATATGGCTGCACCAGTTCTTCTCAATACATAAATATAAATGTCATTCCACTTCCTGAAGCACCTATTTTAAGTTATAATTCTCCTGTATATGAAGGTGGAGTATTACAATTAACTGCTAACAATGGTAGTTCCTTTAGTTATCATTGGACAGGACCTAACAGTTACACATCAAACGTGTATAACCCTAGCCTTAACAATATAAACAGCTTGAATTCCGGAGTATATTTATGCTCCTTAACATCCAATGGTTGTACAGGGCCTACTTCAAGTTTGACCATTCCTGTGCTTCCCAATCCAATTCAAGTTATTTATCCGAATGGGAGTGAACATTTACAAGCATGTTCTAATAATAATATATCATGGAATAATAATGGAACTTCAGGTGTGTTTAACATTTATGTCTCTTATAATAATGGGGCTACATGGACAACAATAGCAAGCAACTATCAATCTAATGCCACAATAGTCAACTATAACTGGAATGCTAATATTGCAAGTAGTACTAATTGCTTAATTAAAGTAAGTGATGCCATTAATTCAAATATATGGGACGTTAGTAATGCTGTATTTGAAATACAAAACAATGTAAATCTTACAATTTCTGCCCCAACTACAATATGTTCTGGATCTAACACACAACTAACTTCCGGTGGTGCTACAACTTATAGTTGGTCACCGACTACAGGACTAAGCAATGCTCTAATAGCGAACCCTGTGGCTAGTCCAACAACAAGCACTACTTATACAGTAACCGGTACAACAAATGGTTGTAGCAGCACAGCTAATGTAATAGTAACAGTAAATCCAGTACCAAATGTAACAGCATCCGGAGCAGCAACTATTTGCTCTGGGGCTAATACAACAATAACTGCAAGTGGTGGCACTACATATAGTTGGTCTCCGGCAAGCGGTTTAAGTAATGCATCAATTGCTAATCCAGTAGCCAATCCAACAACTACTACAACTTATACTGTAACCGGCACAACAAATGGGTGTAGCAACACAGCTACTGTTACCATTACAGTAAACCCAATCCCTAATGTTACAGCTTCAGGAACTGCAACAATATGCTCGGGCAATAATACATCAATATCTGCAAGTGGTGCAACAACATATAGCTGGTCACCGGCAATTGGTTTAAGTAATAATCTTATCTCAAATCCTATTGCAAGTCCAACAACAAATACTACCTATACTGTAACCGGAACAACAAACGGGTGTAGTAGTACTGCTAATGTCACTATTACTGTAAATCAATTGATAAATTTAGTAGCAAGCGGCACATCAACTATATGTGCGGGAGATGGCACAACAATATCAGCAAGTGGTGCTAGTTCTTACAGCTGGTCTCCTTCTACAGGTTTAAGCAACAATCTAATTGCAAACCCAATAGCAAGTCCTACTACTACTACTACTTATATAGTAACTGGAACAACAAATGGATGTAGTAATACTGCAAATGTAACGGTTACAGTAAATCAAATCCCGAATGTACTCGCTAATGGAACGACATCAATCTGCTCTGGAAGCGGAACAACCTTATCAGCAAGTGGAGCTACAACATACAGTTGGTTCCCTGCAACCGGTTTAAACAGTACTATCTCCGCTAGCCCGACAGCCAGCCCAACTACTACAACTACTTATACTGTTACAGGTGTTATCAATGGATGTAGTAAAACGGCGAATGTCACAGTAACTGTGAATCCGGTTCCGAATATAACAGCCAGCGGTGCTGCAACTATATGCGAAGGAACAAACACTTCCTTTTCGGCTTCTGGTGCTACTTCTTATAGTTGGTCACCGGCAACCGGTTTAAATGACTCTCACATTGCTAATCCAATTGCAAACCCTATAACAACTACAACTTATACTTTAACCGGAACAACGAATGGGTGTAGTAGTACAGCTGATGTTATTGTTACTGTAAATTCAATTACATTAAATACATCTAACCCTTCAACAATATGCCTGGGTGGTTCAACTCAATTATCAACAACAGGAGCTATAACTTATGAATGGTTACCTGTAACAGCTTTAAACGACCCACACATATCAAACCCAATAGCTAGCCCTACTTCTACAACTACTTATACAGTAACAGGTACAAAAAACGGATGTAGTAAATCAAGTTCTGTTACATTAACAGTAAGTCCTGTTCCTAATGTTGTAGCAACTGGCTCAACATCTATTTGTGCCGGAAGCAGTACCTTAATTTCTGCAAGCGGAGCTAACTCTTATAGCTGGTCTCCTGCAACAGGTTTGAGTAGTACTACTTCTGCCACACCTACAGCTAATCCTACAGTAACTACAACTTATACTGTAACAGGGTCAAATAATGGTTGCGGAAATACTGCTACAGTAACAATAACTGTAAACCCAATTCCATCGCTTACAGCTAATGGAGCTGCTACTATATGTGCAGGAGCCAATACTCCATTAATAGCTAGTGGAGCCACTACTTATAGCTGGTCACCTGCAACTGGGTTAAGCAATGTATCAATAGCAAATCCATCAGCTAACCCTACTTCAACCACAACTTACACCGTAACAGGTATAACAAACGGATGTAGCAGTACTGCTAACGTTACTGTTACAGTTAATCCAATCCCTAATGTTGTAGCTAATGGTGCTGCAACAATATGCTCAGGTAGTGGAACAAATCTATCAGTAAGTGGTGCTTCAACATACAGTTGGTTACCTTCAACAGGTCTTAACAGTACAACATCAACTAATCCAACAGCTAATCCAACTACCACAACAACTTATACGGTAACAGGAACAGCAAACGGTTGTAGTAACTCAGCAACAGTTACAGTTACAGTAAACCCTGCACCAGCAGTAACAGCGAGTGGAACTACAACAATATGTGCAGGAAGTAGTGCCCCTCTTTTAGCAAGTGGTGCAAACACTTACAGTTGGTCACCGGCAGTTGGATTAAGTAATAATCTTATTGCTAATCCTACAGCAAATCCTGCAACAACAACTACATATACGGTAACAGGCACAACAAATGGCTGTAGTAATACAGCAAGCGTTACGGTAACAGTTAACCAAATACCTAATGTAATAGCAACAGGTACAACAACTATGTGTGCTGGAAATGGAACAGGTATTTCTGCAAGTGGTGCTACTACATATAGTTGGTCACCTGCATCAGGTTTAAACAGTACTACTTCAGCTAATCCATCAGCTAATCCAACTTCCACAACTACATATACAGTTACAGGTACAACTAATGGATGCAGCAATACAGCTAATGTAACGGTAACAGTTAACCCTATACCAACAATAACAGCAGGAGGAACAGCTACAATTTGCGAAGGAAATAACACATCTTTATCAGCTACCGGAGCAACTTCTTATAGTTGGTCACCAGCTACAGGTTTAAATGATTCACACGTATCTAATCCAATTGCAAGTCCTACTTCAACTACAACCTATACTGTAACTGGAACTACAAATGGATGTAGCAATTCTGCAAACGTAACAGTAACTGTCAACTCTATATCATTAAATACATCTTCACCTTCTACAATATGTTTGGGTAGCTCAATGCAATTATCAGCAACTGGAGCAACAAGCTACGACTGGCTCCCAACTACAGGCTTAAGCGATCCTCATGTTGCTAACCCTATTGCCAGTCCAACTATTTCAACAACATATACTGTCACAGGAACATTAAATGGATGTAGTAAATCAGCATCTGTAGCATTAACAGTAAGTACTGTTCCTAATGTAATTGCAAATGGAGCTACAACAATATGCGCCGGAAGCAGTGCAGCATTATCAGCAAGTGGAGCCACTTCTTATAGTTGGTCTCCTGCTACAGGTTTGAGCAGCACAACTTCAGCCACTCCTACTGCTAATCCAACTTCTACAACTACATACACAGTCACAGGATCAAACAATGGGTGTGGAAATACTGCATCAGTAACAATAACAGTAAACCCTATTCCAACCTTAACAGCTAACGGAGCTGCCACAATATGTTCCGGTTCAACAACGCCTTTATTAGCAAGTGGAGGCACAACCTATAGTTGGTCACCTTCAACAGCTTTAAATAACAACGCAATAGCTGACCCTGTTGCTAATCCAACTACTACCACTACTTATACTGTTACAGGTACAACAAATGGATGTAGCAATACTGCTAATGTTACAGTAACAGTTAATCCTATACCAAATGTAAGTGCTTCGGGAACTACAACAATTTGCAACGGGACTAATACAAATATTTCAGCAAGTGGCGCTACTACTTATAGCTGGTTGCCTGCAACAGGTCTAAACAGCACAACTTTAGCCAACCCTACTGCCAATCCATCTTCCACAACTACTTATACCGTAACAGGTACAACAAATGGATGTAGCAATACTGCAAATGTTACGATTACTGTAAATCCTGTGCCAACAGTAATTGCAAACGGAACAACAACAATTTGTGCAGGTAGCAGCACTCCGCTTTTGGCGAGTGGCGCAACTACTTACAGCTGGTCTCCGGCTGTTGGTTTAAGCAATGCACTTATCGCTAACCCAACTGCAAACCCAACAACAACTACTACTTATATTGTAACAGGCACAACTAACGCTTGTAGTAATACAGCTAGTGTTACGGTTACAGTCAACCAAATGCCAAGTGTAATAGCATCTGGGACTACAGCAATATGCCAAGGTTCTTCAACTGCAATAGCTGCAAGTGGTGCAACAACCTATAACTGGACACCTGCAACTGGCTTAAATAGTACAACATCTGCTAATCCATCAGCTAATCCTACCATTACAACTACTTACACGGTTACAGGTACAACAAATGGCTGTAGCAATACTGCCAATGTTACTGTAACTGTTAATCCTATACCTACAATTTCAGCTGAAGGCACTGCTACAATTTGCGAAGGTCTTAACACGCCGCTATCAGCTAGCGGTGGAACTACTTATAACTGGATTCCTACTACAGGTTTAAGTGATTCTCATATTGCCAATCCTACTGCAAGTCCAACTACTACCACTACTTATACTGTTACAGGCACAACAAATAATTGCAGTAACACTGCTATTATTACGGTTACCGTTAATCCTTTGCCTGCGAACGCCGGCCCTATTACAGGCGCCTCTTCTGTTTGCCAGAAGGATCATTCGGAGACTTATAACGTGCCTTTAATCAATAATGCATCTTCTTATTTCTGGACCTTGCCTACCGGAGCTACCGGCACAAGTACTACTAACAGTATCATCATTGATTTTAGTGCAACTGCTTCTTCAGGTAATATCATCGTTAAAGGTGTGAACTCTTGTGGTATTGGAGTCGGCTCTTCCTTAGCTTTAACTGTTAATCCTTTGCCTGTTACACCGGTAATCACAGCTGTTGGTTCACTCTTGCATTCCAATATGCCAACTGGCAATCAATGGTACAATCAAAATGGGGTGATAAATGGTGCTACTAATCAGGATTACAACGTCATTAACAATGGAATTTATTATGTAACTTCTACAGTTTTTAGTTGTACATCAGACACTTCTAATAATCTTAACATTAATCTTACCGGTATTGATCAACAAGACAATACAACTGCCGCACGTATTTATCCTAATCCTATCACCGACAAGGTTACTATTGAATTAACTGACAATAATAAGCTTATCAACTATGACATTACAAATGCACTAGGACAGGTAGTTAATAAAGGTAGTTTTACCAATAAGATTGTTATTCCAACTAACACTTATGCTCCCGGTATTTACATTATAAAACTGAATGATGGCAAGACTATCAATTATCACAAGATAATTAAGAACTAGGCTCATAATAATGAAAGCACCTTTAAGAGATTTTGTTGCTTAACAACTTAATCTCTTAAAGGTGCTTTTTTCTTTTATACGTTCTAATACTTATCTATAATAGAACTAATCAAACTCTATATAAACGTTTTCATCAATATTAAGTCCCATCAAGCTTTTTGCTTTATCCTGATTCATTGCTATCTGCAGATAACCATTGGAATCAAACAAAGCAAGCAAATCTCCTTCGGGAACATCGCTATACGAACTGCATAGTTTGGTAATTACTTCATGTTTTAAAACTATTCTGAAAGGACGTCCTTTATTAAGCATCTTAAAGGCAGACTCATGAATATTAGTAATAGCATTTTCGTAAATATCAACATAAACCACCATACCCCTTATCCTATTTTCTTCGACTATTGGAGCCAGATTATTTTTAATATGAAGTTCTTCTACAGCTTGGCCTATACTTTCAAGACTATCACCTTTAGCTACATGACAGGCTACTTTTACAAAAATATCCCTTGTGGGAAAAGTAAAATAATTGCTATCCTGCAACACATCAATTTCAATTATTAATTCAGGTTTCTCATCAAATATCAATGAGAAGAAACCATTATCAGCACCAATGAAATATTGGTCCTTATGTTTAATTAAAACATGAGGATGATCAATAGATGCTATAGAGTTAACCGAAATAATATGAATAGTACCATTGGGAAAATACTGATAGGCATTTCTGAAGATGTAAGAGGCTTGAGAAATATTAAATGGAGGCACCAGATGCGAAATATCTACAATATTTGCATCAGGTAGCTGCGAATAAATACAAGCTTTAATCACAGAAAGATAATGATCCTTTAAACCCCAGTCACTTGTTAATGTTATTATCGACATTTTGTTTTGATAAATTAAGTATCCAAAAGTAATAATAAATTGCTTTGGTTTAATATTTTTTAATAATTTTGATAAAAATTTATTTGACTAAACAATAATACATGACAGAACGAATAATTAATTTAGAATCAATCAATCCGGTCGACATCTTTGGAGTTAATGATAGGAACATTGAGCTACTAAAAATCTATTTTCCCAAAATAAAGATAATTGCCAGAGGAGAAATCGTAAAGATATGCGGAGAAAAAGAGGAACTATCAGCTTTTGAAAGCAAGTTTGAGTCCATTTTGATGCACTATGACAAACTTGGCAAGCTTACCGAAAGAGATATTGTAGATATTGTAGAAAATGGCAACGGTAAATCGTCAATGGAGCAGGAGCTTAACGAAGACATTCTGGTGCATGGGCGCAATGGTATGATGATAAAAGCGCGTACTGCCAACCAACAGCTGATGGTGGACGAATGTCAGAAAAATGATTTGCTTTTCGCAATAGGACCTGCCGGTTCGGGCAAAACGTACACCGCTGTTGCCCTTGCGGTAAGAGCGCTTAAGAATAAAGAAGTTAAGAGGATTATTCTTACACGTCCGGCTGTTGAAGCAGGCGAAAATCTTGGTTTTCTGCCCGGCGATCTTCGCGATAAACTCGACCCCTATTTACAGCCGCTTTACGATGCCTTACGGGATATGATACCCACTCAAAAACTGCTTAGCTATTGGGAAGATGGCACTATAGAGATTGCGCCTTTGGCTTTTATGCGTGGCCGAACACTCGATAATGCATTTGTTATTCTTGACGAAGCTCAGAACTCAACCGAAAACCAGTTGAAAATGTTTTTAACAAGGATGGGTAAATCAGCCAAGTTTATTGTAACGGGTGATATTACTCAGATTGATTTGCCTCGCAACCAATCTTCAGGTTTAGTGCAGGCTACTAAAATATTGCAGAACATCGAAGGTGTTTCCTTTATTTTCTTAACAGAAAAAGATATTATCCGACATAAGTTAGTGAGTCGAATAATCAACGCTTACAATAAAAATAATTAATAAATTGTTTGGCATATTATATTTATTAGTAATTTAGCGAAACCAAATCGAGGAGAAAAGAGTAAAAGGTACTCACAATACAAACAATAGATATATGAGAAATGTCAACATAAGGAAGATTATAGTATTAGTATTGTTCTACGGAATAATATTATTGCCTTTATTTTTGTGGCTGCTTTGGCTGTTCACACCCCGCAAACCTCTTTCGGTACTAATAATGGACAAAACAGTGCTGCACACACAATGTGTTGAACACAGGGGCTTGAACTGGATTTTAAAGAACAAGAAATATGTTAAGCCAGATCATAAGTTTTATGTAATCGATAAGGATTATTATGGTTTCTTTCCAAAAGATAGTGATAACTTTGAGGTTCATGACCTCCACCTTTATAATGATAGTCAGATAGAAGCCTTAAGTAGAAGCTACGACATGACATATTACGCTGACCAATACGGGATATACGTTGGCGAATGGGGTCTGCAAACAGAATATACCGAACACACCCCTAAGATATATGGTGGTTTGGACTGGAACGACTATCTTTTCTTACGGAAAATGAAAGAAAAAGGAAAGCTCGTTATTGCGGAGTTTAACTTCATTCACGAGCCTACACCATACGCTATCAGGCGGTCTGTCGAAGATTTATTTCATTTTAGATGGACCGGTTGGACAGGCAGATACTTCGATTCTTTGGACACCATCACCAACCCTGAGTTGCCCAGATGGGTTATCAGGCTCTACCGAGAGCAAAACAACGGCAGGTGGCCCTTTAAGATTGATGGGCTGGTGTTTGTACACGAAAACAACACCATCTGCATCCTCGAGAACAAGAAAGATATGGACTTCCCTGTCCCTATTGTTAAAACAACTGATTATGGGGTTAATAAATACAACATCCCAGCTTCAATCAACTACCCATATTGGTTCGACATCACCTTTCCATCCGATAACGTTAACAGGACTCTTTCGTCCTACTATGTATATCCAAACGCTAGAGGCGATTCAATTCTAAGACATTATCATATTCCTTCTGTCTTTCCCGCTTTTTTTGAGTACGAAGGCGAATATAAGTATTACTACTTTGCCGGCGATTTTGTGGATAGCGATATTAAGCAAAACCTGGTCTACTTTAAATGGTCGGATTGGTTCCAGAAGTTCGCCTACAACCCCAAGAAGCTGAACGAAAGGGTATATTTTAACTGGAACTACTACGAACCTATCGTCAAGAGAATATTGAGCACCTATTATGACGAGCTCGAAAAAAAGAGGTAAAGATGAGCAAACTCTGCTAAGTCTTTTATGAATAACTACGTCGTCATTGCAAGGAGGCGTACTTTTTAGCACACCAAGTATTATGACAGAAGTTAACCAGTAAGCGGTTTGGAACCGCTAACTTGTAATCCTCCCGCTTAGCGATTCTTTATCGCTTAGCGGATCTATTAAAAATACAACTGACATATTAGATTTAAGTTGCGATTTTCTGTCATCTCGAACGAAGTGAGGGTTCTCCTTAAATCACTAATTGTTATTAGGCTTAGCTTTACGTATCTTTCCACTAGCTAGTCAAGTTATATATAGTAGAGCAAAACAAAATCTAAGTTAAAGCGTTATAATAGATAAATAATTTCAAAGTGATTAAATACAGGAAATATATTATCCTCATAGCTTTATTTCAGTTAATGGTATTCTTAACTCCATTAGCTATTAAGAGCTTACATAATCACAACCATTCACAGGCTATCAACTACAACTATCTATCTATTAACAAGGCAGCTAAACCTTGTGCTATTTGTAACTTTGAATTCGTGCAGTTCATTGCTAAGAGCCCTTTAAGCATTCATCATTACATCCCTGTTATAAGTATTGTTATATCTTATTTTGCAATACAATACAATAAAGCATCTTATTACTCTTACAATTTACGAGGACCTCCAAAGTTCTAAGTAATTCCTTCAATCCATTTACAATTGTCTCTGAATAGTCTCAGAGATTTATACTTTTATTTATTTATTATTAAAAACAAGACTTAAAACAATGTTTAAGTTATGTATTATTTCGATACTTATATTTATTTTTAACACTACAAATATCATTGCTGAAAATGTGGTGTTAACAAAGGCAAGCCTTGTCGGCAAAATCACTAATAAGAACACAGGAGAAACGATACCGGGTGTAACTATTTATGTTCCCGACTTAAAAACTGGTTGCGTTAGCGATATTAATGGCAATTATATCATCGAAAACTTACCAAGAACTAAGCTTCTTTTACAAGTTAGTTGCATTAGTTATCGCACTATCATCATTACTGTTGACCTCAACAAAGACACATTAAAGAATTTTGTCATGGAGCAATCGGTTGTCGAGATGAATACTGTTGTGGTTACCGGTACATCTAAAGCTACCGAAATCATTAAGAACCCGATCCCCATGGCTACTCTGGGATATCAGGAGTTGCATCAAAATCTTTCCACTAATATAATTGATGCTGTCACTAATATCCCCGGAGTCAGTGCTGTTTCAACCGGAGCCAATGTTTCCAAGCCATTTATACACGGTTTGGGGTACAACCGCGTCTTAACTTTGTATGACGGCATTAGGCAGGAAGGTCAGCAGTGGGGAGATGAACACGGCATTGAAATAGATGAATATGCAGTCGACAGAGTTGAAGTCGTCAAGGGACCTGCAAGTCTTATCTATGGCTCGGGAGCTTTAGGTGGTGTTGTCAATCTGTTACCGGATCAAACTCTTATGCCGGGCAATTCCAAAAGTTCACTGCTTACAGAGTATCAAACAAACAACAAGCTTATTGGCAACTCCTTTAATTATGATGCTAATAATGCAACTATTATTTATGACATAAGGCTATCGCATAAGCAAGCAACCAATTATCAAAACAAAATCGACAATCGTGTATATGGAACTGCGTTCAACGAAACTGATCTCAAAGCTAATATAGGTATTAACAAACATTGGGGTTATTCGCACTTAACCTTCTCTATTTACGATAACCTTCAGGAAATACCCGATGGCAGTCGCGATTCTCTATCACGTAAGTTTACAAAACAGATTACCGAAGCCGACACTTTGCGTCCAATCGTTTCAAATGAAGAGCTCAGCTCCTATTCTATTTCTCCGCTTCACCAACATATTCAACACTACAGGATTTACTCCAGCAACAACCTTATTATTGGCGATGGCAAGCTTGCTTTTAGTTTGGGATGGCAGCAAAACATCAGAAGAGAGTATAGTCATCCACAGGCAACTGACGTTGCGGGGCTTTATCTTAATCTAAATACTTTTACCTACGACATAAAGTACTATCTACCCGAGAAAAAGGAATGGGACATTACAGTCGGTTTAAACGGCATGTTGCAGCAAAACACTAACAAAGGCACTGAATTTATCATACCCGACTACCATCAGTTCGACAATGGCGCTTTTTTAAGTGTTAAGAAAACAATTAAAAAAATAGACATCATAGCAGGCATTCGCTACGACATTAGCTACTTCAGCAACGACGAAATGTACACTCAGCTTGACCCAATTTCAGGTTTCTACATGCAAGTAAGCCCCACTAATGCGGTAGGTAACACAAAGGTGTTCAACAATTTCAGTCATACTTTTACCGGCACTTCCGCAAGTATCGGCGCTACTTACACCCTATCTAACAACATGTTTTTAAAGGTCAACATTGCCAAAGGCTATCGTGCCCCGTCAGTATCAGAGATCACTGCCAATGGAGTGCATCCCGGCACTAATATTTATCAGTTGGGAAACACAGATTTTAAACCCGAATTAAGCTTTCAGCAAGACATTGGCCTGTTCTTTAACACCAATCACGTTAAGATAAGCTTGGAGCTATTCAACAACACTATCAATAATTACATCTTTAATCAAAAAGTTTTAAATGTCAACAATCAGGATTCAATAATTATCAATGGTAACAAAACCTTTAAGTACCGGCAATCACAAGCACAATTGTATGGTGGCGAATTCAATATTGATATTCACCCCCACCCCCTCGATTGGCTTCACTTCGAGAACTCCATTTCTGTTGTTTACGCTCTTAACAAAGGCGGCAATGGCATAATTATTAACGATAGTAATAAATATTTACCCTTTATATCCCCTTTGCACACCCATACCGACTTACGTGTCAACCTAAATAAAACAATTAAGCATTTAACTTCTACTTATTTTAAAATAGCTATGGATTATTATGCAGCCCAGGACAGAGTTTATCTGGCTGACAACACTGAAACGTACACACCATCTTACATCCTATTTAACATAGGCTTGGGCGCGGATGTCATCAATAAAAAAGGCAAAACTCTATTCAATTTCAACATTTCGGTCAACAATCTTTTTGATGTAGCTTATCAATCCCATCAAAGCAGGCTCAAATACTTTGAGCCATACCCTAATAATACAAGCGGACACAGCGGTATTTATAATATGGGGCGTAATATTGGATTAAAGATAATTGTTCCTATCAAATAGATTAATAACATTTAACCTCCATCAGCTACAATTAATAAATTATAAGCCTTTATCATACCCTTGATGAAGGCTTCTTTAGTTTTGATAAGCAAAATAACTCCTGTCAAGTTTTTCCGATCTTATGTTTTTTACAATATATCCTCTAAGCTATGAAGAATCGCTAAGCGGAATGACTACCACTTAGCGGTTTTCCACCGCTTAGTGGTTATCTTCTGCTATAACATTTGATGTATTGAATGAAAGGCCACTATCATATCCAATAGTTTTACAATAATTGTTTTTATTTTTGTTTTGATCTCAATAATATTATTTATTAGCATAATAATATTAAATGCTATAAGAAAAAACCTACTCCCCTACAATATAGGACTAGGTTTAATAAGTTATAAATCAAGTTTATTAAGACATATTTAAACCCTCCTAACAAATACATAAAACCCAACATTAAATAGTGTGATATAATGCATCAATGTATTTATATATTAGATTATTATTATATTATAATCTAATATTAATATTATAGTTTCTATTATTATAATAATATAATATTTTATTTAATCTATGTATTATTATATTATTATTATGTTTTTTATTATTAATTATTTTATATTTTCTTTTAATAGTAAGTAATGTTATATTTTATGATTGTAATCTTTTATTATTATTTTTAAATGTTATTTTACATTTATATAATATCTGTTTACATTATTTAAACATTATATTTTCTTATTATATTGTATTATTATAC
>JBAXLO010000095.1:0-16000 GCA_037134755.1 Bacteroidota bacterium
ATTTGAACTACGATGTTTACACGAGTAAAAGCCCTAGTTGAGATTTGAACTACGATGTTTACACGAGTAAAAGCCCTAGTTGAAATTTGAACTACGATATTTACACGAATAAATGTCCTAGTTGAAATTCGAACTACGATGTTTACACGTTGCAAAGCCCTAGTTGAAATTTCGACCATGGCATTTACAAATTGCAAAGCCATAGTTGAGATTTCATAAACCTAATATCTTTTTAAAGGAACCCATCTAGGTTTTTCAACTATCTATTTTCATTCAAGCGGAAGCTTATTCTGTTTTTAAGAATAGGTATTTATTTAAATAGAAAGCTATTTTAAAAAACCGGATATGATATATACAAGCCAATATTCCTATCTCTGATTTCATACAATATATAATATAAGCATAAGTATGTAATTTTGAAAAACAGAGACTATTTTTAGGTATGTTTTTAACTATTTCTGAAAATAAACAATGATTTCTTTCTAAATAAGATATTAACAAAACTTTTCGGCAAACTGAATTACCTTTTCATTATCGATACGACAGACGCTTTCGGTTACATTTGCAACCTTTTTTACCATCAGTTTATCAATAAAATTCATTTTTTTGAAATTAAATTCACCACCTAAGAAATCAAAAGCTATTGAAGCATCTTTTAAAATTTGTGGATAAGCATCAGCTAATTGTTTTGAGGCTACATCGCCTTCGAACATACAACTGATATACAAACCTAAACGCTTATTTAATAGCATACCGGCATTCTCTTTGCAGAACTTTTTCATGCGTCTTGGTATTTTGCCCATGTGAATAGAACTACCAATAATGACGTTGTCGTAAAGATTAAGATCAATAGAATAATCGTTTTTTAGATTACGAATATAAACATCTTCTCCTATCCTTGCTTTCAACATGTTTGCAATCTTCTCAGTACAACCATGTTTTGTAATGTATAAAATTAAAGTCTTCATATAAATTGGTTAAAAAGAAACATAACAAAGATACGAAATAATTATGAATTATGATAAGAAAATTATGATAAGAAAATTATGAATTATGAATGATTGGCAAATAAATTGATGTAATCTATTTTGAATTATATTGTTAAATAAAATATATTAATTTTATATTAATTAAATTTAGGAAAGAAAATATTTGTTTTGATAAAATTACAAATAAAAAAAATGTTTTCATTCATAATTCATAATTCATAATTCGTAATTGTTTTATGTAGTTTCGCTTTCTATAATTGCAATATCTTCTTCTTTGGGTTGATATTTTACAACAACTTTTTTCTTCCATCTACCTGTTCTATAATAAGTGTACGACAAAACTAAACCTACAGCCCAGCCAATAGGGATAGCCCACCAGATGCCATTAACACCTATGCCACGAGAAAGGAAATATGCTACAGGAATACGAACAAACCATAAGGCTAACAACGTAATAAACATAGGAATCAAGGTGTCGCCGGCACCACGCATAACCCCTCCGGTTACAAACATGGCAGTGAATAAAACATAAAAGGTACATACAATAACTAAATAATTATAACCAATATTAATTACATTAATATCAGGCGTAAATGCATGCATAATACTTTTACCAAAAAGAACAACAATAATAGTTACAGCTATCGAAAGGATTGAAGTCATTATTAAAGTAGCAATAAACCCTTTCTTAACTCTATCGGGTTTATTGGCACCCAAATTTTGACCAACAAATGAGGAAAGAGCTCCTGCAAAGTTCATAGCAGGCAAGGATGCAAACGAATCAATACGACCGGCAACTGTAAAAGCAGCAATAGTTTCGACCCCAAAAGGATTGACAATCCGATTTAATGCAAGCATACCCAGGGAAACAAATGTTTGTTGCAAACCTGTAGGTAAGCCAATCTTAAGGCTTTTCTTAAAGATATCTTTGTCGAACTGAAGTTTACGAATCCTAAGTTTAACTATTTCATCGTATTTATTAACATAGATAATCATTGTTAGAAAGGCTCCACCTTGAGAAATAATTGTAGAAAGTGCCGCTCCTTCAACACCAAATTTAAAGACTCTAATAAATAACAAATCAAAAACAATGTTAGTAAGATTAGCAATTATCAAGAAATATAAAGGGGTTTTGGAATCACCAATACCACGTAAAGCAGAACTTGTTCCATTAAAACCAAAGAAGAAAATCAAGCCTAAAAGGTATATGTTAAGATAAGATTTAGCCATCGGGATAATTTCTTCGGGCAAATGAATTAAACGAAGGATAAATTCACTAAAAGTAATGCCCAAAAACGAAATAATAATAGCTGCTCCAAAGAGGAAAATATACATCGTATCAATAGTCTTCCTTACTTTATCAATATCTTTAGCTCCATAGTATTGCGAAATGATAACCGAAGAGCCTATACCAATACCAACTATCAAAGAAATAAGCAAGAAAATAATAGGAAAGGAAGCACCAACAGCAGCAAGCGCTTTTGGTCCCAGATAATTGCCAACAATAATACTGTTTACAATACTGTATAATTGCTGAAAAACATTGCCAAACAACATTGGTAATGCAAATCTAAGTATCAGTTTACGTTCATTCCCTACAGTAAGGTCAGCCATTAAATTTAATTTTTGGCAAATGTACTAATTATATTAATGAATTAACAATAATAAATTATAAATTTGCAAAGTCATATTTATAAAATAAAATTATGAGTAAAATATATACTATTGGTGAAAGTTTATTAGATATTATTTTTAAGAATAAGCAACCAATTACTGCTAAAGCAGGAGGTTCGATGTTGAACTCTGCAATTTCACTAGGTAGATTAAATATGGATGTTTCGCATATAACTGAAATAGGAAAAGATGAAGCAGGTAATCTTATTGATGAGTTTTTACAAATTAATAATGTTAAAACTACAAATATCACAAGTTATAATCACATTAAAACTACTTTGGCTCTTGCTTTCTTAGATAACAACAACAATGCGAGTTATTCTTTTTATAAAGACAATCCCAATGAAAGATTTCTAAATATTCCTGAATTTAATGAGAATGATATTCTTTTATTTGGTTCTATTTATGCGATCACTAAGGAATTAAGAAATACTATTGTTGAGATTTTAAGTGCTGCAAAACAAGCCCAAACAATTATTATTTATGATCCTAACTTTAGAAAGAATCATTTAAATGAGCTGAATGAAGTTGAAGATTTTATTGATGAAAATATAAGTTATGCTTCTATAGTTAAGGCATCTGATGAAGATATTGAAAATATATTTGGCATCACTAATATGACGGAAGCTTACAATATAATTAAGAAAGCCGGATGCAAAAATCTTATCATTACTGAGAATAAAAAGGGTGTTCGTTTATTTACTAAGAATATTATTAAACATTATGATGTTCCCGAAATCAATCCTGTAAGCACTATAGGAGCGGGGGATTCGTTTAATGCAGGGCTAATTTATGCAATAAATAAACTGTCTATAACTAATTTAGATGTTAATAATATAGATATTCTCTTATGGGATAAGATTATTGAAATGGGAATAGCATTTGCTACAGATGTATGTTTGAGTTATGATAATTATATTTCGGATAAGATTGTTGCAACTATCAATTAAAATTACTCTTTATAAGTTCAGTAAAAGCATCGTTCATATTCTTATTACAACTTATAATTTCCTTTCCAAAGATATAATTATCTCCACCTGAGAAATCAGTGTTAATACCACCGGCTTGCTGAACAATAAAAGCACCTGCCGCTACATCCCATGGACGTAATCCATATTCATAAAAAGCTTCGAATCTGCCACAAGCAACATAAGCCAAATCAACAGCAGCGGAACCTAATCGACGTAAGCCTCTAGAGTTTTGCAATAGATAAGTAAATATATTCATGTAATCACCCAAACGAGAATAATCGTAATATGGAAAACCTGTTGCTATTAAACTATCATTGATATCAGCAGTTTCTGACACCTTAATAATAGATTCATTTAGAAAAGCAGCTCCCCCTTTCCAAGCATAGAAGCATTCTTTGAGATTTATCTCATACACAACTCCAACTACAATCTCATCATTCTGCTTTAATGCAATACTAATCGCATAAAGCGGAATACTATGAATGAAATTTGTGGTGCCATCCAAAGGATCAATTATCCAGTTAAACTCTTCACCAACTTTCGTTGAAGTACCTTCTTCAGCAATAAAACCTGCACTGGGAATTAGTTTAGATAATTCAACTATAAGCATCCTTTCAGATACCTTATCAACATAAGTAACAAAGTCGTGCTTACCTTTTGTTTCAATATTATCATTAGTGATCTTATGATTTTCATTAATAATAAAGTCACCTACAGTTTTGCAAATAGCTGTAACCTTTATACAAACATCCTTATAGTCCATGATTAGATTTTTTTACAAAGATAGGTTAAATATGAAAAGAAATTAAAATATAATGAATAACCTATAAATTTAATTACCCAACTTTACTAATTTTATTCAATTTCTCAGAATCTATAATAATAATATGTTTACCTGCAACTTCAATTATACCTTCATTATGAAACTTTCGTAATGTATTTATAACATTTTCTTTTGAACAACCTACAAACTCTGCAAATTCCTGACGAGATAAGTTTAAAGTAAAGGTTTCGCTTTCATAAATAGTACGTGAAAGATATAATAATATCTCAGCTATGCGACCATTTACTTGTTTATGAGCTAAACTTATAAAATTAAAGACTGATGTTTTAAACATTCCCGAAACCAGTTCTAAAACTTTCATAGTAAAATTACTATTATTGAGAGCTATGGTTTTAAGCTTTTCAACATCTATCAAATAACCTTCACAATCCTCGATAGCAGTTATCGAAAAGATATTTGTATTATCATAAAAGATATTAGCACCGCCCAATATAGAGGGAGCTTTAGCAATGGTTAATATCAAATTCTTTCCACTGCCATCCTGATAATTGAACTTTACCATTCCTTTAGTTATAAAAACTAAATGAGTGGTTTTCATCCCCTGTTTCAGTAAAACTTCTCCTTTATTAAACCGTAAAATTACTGAATTATCATACAATTGTTCAAATTCTTCTTCAGTTATATACTGACTACTTATTAATTTTAATAAATTCTTATCAGAATTTATTAGGTTTTCGTCTGTGCTTATCATTTGCGTACAAAATTACACTATTATTTCATTATAAAAAATGTAATATTTCACTTTTTTAGATGAATTCTATCATCTTATTAGATATTATATCCCACATAAATTATAACAATTACAACATAGAGATGACTTAATTTTGCAAACTATTATTTAAGGCTAGTTATAAAAAATTATTAATCCAAACATTCAAATACAAAAATTAATTAATATTTTAAGAAATATGAAATTTAAAGAAAAAGTCGCTCAAATTGAACAGCTTTTTAATGCTGCTAAAGATAAAATTAAAGAACCTGCTGATTTCAAAGCTATACTTGAACAATTTACTTTTGATATAAATGATGTTGAAGAACATCTTTTGTTTCCCGAAAACCTACTTTATGGTAGAAAATGTGCGTATCGTTCCAATAATTTCGAAATAATAGTTATGAATTGGAAGCCAATGCAAAGCAGCAATATACATGATCATGGCAATTCTTTTGGATGTGTATATTCGGTAACAGGAAATGCTAATAATATTTTATACAACAATAATTTGGAACAGATTGCAAGTATTCCGCTTGTTAATAATACTATTGCCGAAGTGCCAAAAGGTATATATCATGCAATTGAAAATAATAACAAGGATTTTGCTGTTTCTATTCATTTTTATGCACCTCCTATGAACGGGATGAATGTTATAGATAAAGAAAATAAAGAAGAAAGCTATTTTGTAACTAATGAATGTGGAGCATGGAATCCTGATTTAGTTGAAATAGCAAGTGAATGTTAATTATGTAAATTCGATTTAAAGGGAATACGATTTCAAGTATATTTATCAAATACTATAAATATTCTGCTTTTAAAAGTTTACACTAATAAATAAATATAAAGAATAATTAATTTAATAAACCTTATTTTCATTATCAAATAGAGTTTCTAGGTAATAATAAAACAAAAATAGTGGACTGTTTTTAAGCTTTAGACTCTAAAGCTTCATTTTTGATTTATCGGCATCAAAATGTGTTTAATTGCAATAAAACAGCGTATTACAACATTAAAATTCATCAGCAACCTTAGCCTTTTATTCGATTTAGGGTAAAAATAGCAAAATTAAGCCTTTTGGAGATAGCTCTAAGTGGTTTAGAGATACCTCCGAAGAGTTTAGAGATAGCTCAAAACGATTTAGAGCTTCCTCTAAGAGGCTTAGAGCTTCCTGCGAATGGCTATAATTTAAATCAATGCAAAATATAATGAGTAATTTTGAAAGAAAAATGAGTTCCTTTCGATTATTAAGTTCTGCTACTTGAAATCAAAGTATATTTTTATGGGAAGTTAATGTATTTCTTATGTTCTTATATTTTAGCTTTCATTCTTATCATGAAGCAAGAGATTAATAGCATCATTTAAAGAACCCGCTCGAATAATTTGTTTGGTATTAACAAAGAAAATCTCATCAGCATTCTCAATAGTATTTAATCTATGCGCTATAATCACAAGCGTGGTTGATTTAGCTAACTTTTGCAATACTTCTTCCAATAATTGCTCGGTAAGTGTATCGATATTAGCTGTAGCTTCGTCTAAAATAAGTAACTCTGGCTTGCGAAGTACTGCTCGCATAAAGGCTATCAATTGCTTTTGCCCTAAACTAATTCCATCTCCCGTACTTTGAATAGGAGTTTCCAATCCCTGGTCGAAACGTTTTAAGATATTATTTAAACCTGCATTGCTTATAATTTCAGTTAATTGAGCATTGGTATAGTCTTTATATTCGTTGTTCCCATATAAAATATTATCACGAACAGTACCCGAAAACAAGAATGGTTCCTGAAGAATAAAACCTATTTTCCTACTACGCTCTTCATGATCATATGAACGTATATCTTTATTATCTAACAAAATTGTCCCTTTATTTGCATCATACAAACGAGCAATTAAAGAAGCAGTAGTAGTTTTGCCACCTCCGGTAGGGCCAACAAAAGCATAGGTTTTTCCTTTTTCTAAATCAAAACTCACTTTATGCAATACTTCTTTTCCGTTAGGATATTTAAAAGAAACATTACGAAAAGAAAGATATGCAGTGCTTTCTTCACATTTTACATCCTCAATAACTTTTAAATTGCTTTCTAAAGATAATATATGCGAAATCCTATCCCAACCTGCCATTGCAACCTGAAAGTTTGCCCACAAAGCAGCAAGCTGACGCAAAGGATGATAAAAATTATTTACATAAGAAATAAAACTTATAAGCAAACCAATAGTAAAATACCCTTTAAGGATAAGAAAAATACCAAAAGCAAGAACTATCAGCTGACCCAAATTAGCAGCCAAAGTATAAATGGGGGTAAAAACATTGTTAGCAATCCCCGACTTAATAGAGTTAGTATAATTTTGTTTGTTGGCTATTTCAAAACGTTTTCTAAAATAATCGCTACGATTAAAAGCAATAATAACTTTAAAATTGGCAAGACTTTCTTGTATTTCGGCACTCAAAAAGCCAGTACTTTTCATACTATCAGTATTGCGTTTCTTTACCCATGGCGAAAGAATCTTTGTAATTATCCATACAATTACGGCAGGTGACAACGCAGCTAATCCTACCCAAAGATTAATACTCAACAGAAATATACCGGCACCTATCATCGTGATAATACTACCGATAAACTGCATCAACGATTGCGAAAAGAACTGATTTACCTTATCAGTATCATTATTTATACGCGAAATAAGATCTCCAACTTTATTCTGATTAAAGAAGTCAACAGGTAATTCCTGCAGTTTATTGAACAACGCATTCCGCAAACTATACAACATCCTTTGCCCTATGCCACCCATCATCAACATCTGTGCATAATTTACAAAAAAAGCAACAATATAAAGCCCCAGAATGATGCCCGAAAATAGCAACACTCCATTATATTGTTTGGTTTGAATATACGCATCTATGGTGTGGCCAACAAGATAAGGACTCAGCAAACTAAAAATGGCATTGATAACAATTGCACCAAAAGCCATAATAAAATTGCGGCGCTCTTTTCCGATAAGACCAATTAATTTCTTTAGAGAAACAAATATTGATACTTTTTTCTCCTCTTTTTCCTGATTTTGGCTTAAATTATAGTTCATAATGATGGGTGCTTCTTTGGGAGTTATTAATTTGAGCATACTCAGGAGAGCTTTCTTTCAACTCTTGATGGGTGCCTGAAGCAATCACTTCGCCTTCCATCAACAATATTATTTGTTGGAAATTCTTTATGGAAGAAATCTTTTGTGTTACCGAAATCAATGTTAAATCAGGATAATTTGCATAAAGATTACATATAATTTTGTTCTCAGTTTTATGATCTACTCTTGCTGTAAAGTCATCTAATAATAATATTTTAGGATTAATTGCCAAAGCTCGTGCAAGCATAATTCGTTGCTTTTGACCTCCCGATAGACTTGTGCCACGCTCCGAAACAATAGTATCTAACTTTTCGGGCAACGAATCAATAAAATCAGTAAGCTCAGCAGTTGCTATTGCTTTTTCTAAAGATTCATTCGTAACAGAATCGTTAAATGCAATATTTTCTCTCAAACTCATATTAAAAATAACGCTATCCTGAAAAACAAAACCAATCTGGCTATGAAATATCTCTTTTGTGTATTTATTTATATCTACATCATCAATTTTAATAGTGCCCGAATCAGGAGGTATAAGATTCTTCAACAAGTACAACAACTGACTCTTACCAGCTGCAGTCGGCCCAATAATAGCAGTATGACTCCCTGCTTTTACATTGAAAGAAACATTTTTAAGGATAGGTTTCTTATCATAAAACAAACAAACATTATCCAAAATAACATCTCCTTTTACTTTTGTATTAATGGTACCATTATCTTCAACTTCTGGAGCATCCAAAACATCATATATTCTTTGGTAAGATGCCGAAGCCTGAGCAATAATATTACTCATAAAACCAATCATGAGAATAGGAAATATTAGGAGGAAAAGATAAGAATTAAATGCAGCTAAATCGCCTAACGACATCTTTCCTACTACCACATAATGCCCGCCAAGTGCTAATATTGTAACTATTGCGAGGTTGGCCACAAACATAATAACAGGAATAAGTGTAGCAAACATGCGTAGGATTGAAAGCCCCAGGTTGCGAGATTCCATATTTGTCTCCAAAAACTTCATACTCTCTGGTTGCTGCGAATTAAGAACCCGAATCAATGCTGAGCCGATTATACTTTCATTGATAACTTTATTTAGTAAATCAATAATTTCTCTTGCTCTTTTAAATAAAACTCTTACTTTGCGAAGCACTATAAAAAAAGTGTCACCTATTATTGGAACAATTGATATAACTGCTATTGCAAGCTTCCAATTTATTGTAATAAGCAAAACACAAGTTCCAATTATAACAAATAAAGAAGAAATAATGACAACAAAAGCCTGCGAAACGAACATCTTAATTGAATCGATATCCGAAGTAAGATTTGTTAGCAATTTCGAAGGGTTAGATTTAATAATATATGTATAATTTTGTCGCGAAATCTTTTCGGAAATCTTTGTTCGAAAATCTTTAGCTACCCGCTCAGAAGCGAATGTTTGAATAATATTTTGAAGATATGTAAATACAAATATAGCGATTGCTGCTCCCAGAAATTCGATTACAACCAATTTTACATCAAATTGCTTAGCAGAAAAAGCATCAATACTACGTCCAATAATCTTAGGTATCAGCAAATTTATACCATTACTTAATAAAGCCATAATGATTAAAAAGACAATCATGCCAGAATATGGTTTTAGGATACTAAAGATATTTGGCTTGTCGGGTCTACTGTTTTTGTGCTTATTTTTAGCTTCTTTCATATACATACATGCATAAACAAATTATTTTGCAAAAGTACTCTAAAAAAAGACATCGCTTCATTAATTAATCGGTAAATTTAGGATTTTTAACGGTAAAGATATTTTTGAATTGTGTGATAAATTTAGATTTATTTATGGAAAACTTTCTGAATTAAATACAGTTTAAACACTGCCATAACCTACATTAAGATTTATTATTGCAATGAATGTAATTTTTAATAAAGCTTTTTTTAAAAAACTGACTTTATGTCAAGGTTATTCAAAATAACACTGGTAATAAGCACTAATTTTTATTATAAAAGATTCTGCCAAAGCCTCCGATCGTACTATTGAACTTTCGGATGGTAAGATTGTGAACTATTAAGAGGTTTTAATAATAGGAATTCTGCTTTTATTTATTAGTTTTCAAATCTAATTTTATAGTTTAATGAATTTAATTACCATAAAACTGTTTTATAGAATGTTTTAATTATCAAAAAGTTTTGCAATTAATTATAGATAAGTAATATAAAAGTATTTTAATAGAACCTCAAAGCTAAGTTGAAGATCCTATTTCAATACATCTTTAACTAAAAAGCCCTTCTGTGTATATATACAGAAAGGCTTTATTTATAAGGTTTAGATACTAAATAGTAAGATTGCAAACATTAGAAATGTGGCAAGCATCCTATTTTAAAAAAACCGGAACACTACAATTGTTGTAGCTACCTAGCTGTAACTAAGCTTCAGCAGTAGGTTCTTCGGTTTTTTTAGTGGTTTTGCGAGCAGTAGTTTTTTTAACTTCTTTTGCTTCGTCTTCAACTACCACTTCTTTTACAGCTTTTACTTTTACTACATTGTCAGCAGGTAGTTTAGATACTACTTTGTTTGACTTTCTTAAGCGAGAAACACCATAACTTCCTTGTATGATCTTGCCTCTTTTTGTTTTTTTATCGCCTTTTCCCATATCTGATATAAATTTGAATGAAACTACATTGAATTAATTTGGTAAAGATACTATAAATTTCTTATTAATGAAGTATAATAATGATTTATTTTTTATAATAAATCAAACTTTGCTCTTAAGTAGTTGTTTTTTATACGTTCAGAGTCTTTTAAAACATTACTTGCCCAATTTATTTTTACATCTACAATTTCTTCTTCGGTCAATTGCCAATTGATAGTTGATTTTCTGATTCTCTCGCTTAAATTAAAAACAGACAATGCTGCAGATACTGATATATTAAAGCTTTCGGTAAATCCATACATAGGAATCTTTACATAAGCATCTGCATTTTGAATAGCTATATCCGACAAGCCATCTTTTTCGGTGCCAAACAACAACGCTACTTTGTTATCTATTGGAAGATCTTCGAGTAACAAATCATTTTTGTGAGGAGTTGTAGCAATAATACGATAACCATTATTGCGTAAAGCATTTATAGCATCCAAAGTATTATGTTCTTTCTCATTATAATAATTAAGATTTAACCATTTAGCTGAACCTAATTCTACATCAGGATTAATTTCGTATTTATGTTCATTTTCTATAATATGTACATCCTGAATGCCGAAACAATCGCATGTGCGTAATACCGCACTGGCATTTTGCGATTGAAAGATATTTTCCAATACAACTGTCAGGTATCTTGTTCGGTTATGAATAAATTCATCAAACTTATTTCTTTTATTATCCGAAATAAAATTAGCAATGTAAGTATACAAATCTTTCTTAATATCTAAACTCAGTTCACTTCTCATATTTGTAAGTTATTTAATATCTAGTATAAAACGATAAGGAAGGAGTGCATCTTCTTTAGCATAAGCTACACCCACTCGTTTAGTAATAATAATATTATTTTTATCAACATAATAATTTCTATCTTCAAGCCAGATAGTAGCTCCATTTAAATCAGTTCCGGTATATGAGTAATGAATACCGAGAGCTTTAGTCAATTTACCCGGCCCATTTAAACGATATTTATCAAAATCATTCTGTTTAACACGATTCTTAATTTCCTCAAGACCTTCAACAGGTTTAATACCTCTTATAAGTACTGCATGAGGAATACCATCTACATTAGTTACCACATTGAACAGCGAATACATTCCATAACAAAGATAAACATAAGCAATACCCCCCTCATGAAACATTATTTCGGTTCGTTGAGTTTTCTTATTATTATAAGCATGTGAAGCTTTATCAGTAATGCCTGCATAAGCTTCTGTTTCGGTAATGATTCCACCTGTAATTACACCTCCAATATTAGTAAAAAGATATTTCCCCAACAAGTCATTTGCTATTAGCACAACATCATCACGTAAGTAAAAAGATTTATCCAATTTCATAATAAGATCCTATTAAATAGATGCTGCATTAATCTTCTTTTTAACTTTATGAGGTATATGTAAATCACTCTTAACCTCCTGACCCAACAATTCCCTTATCACAACTGATGCACAACAACAACCAAACAAAGCCGGAAGATAAGATATTGTGCCAACTGAAGATTTCTTATTAGGCTCATTATCGCTTAGTATCACTGAATCTTTATTAGCTCTTTCTGTAGAGAATACAGCTTTAAAACCTGAATACAAACCTAGTTTATGAAGTCGTTTGCGCAATGAATCAGCTAGAGGACACATGTAAGTTTGTTCAATATCGGCAATATGAACTTGCATAGGATCAAATTTACCTCCTGCCCCCATCGAACTTACTAACTTAAGACCTCTTGAAACAGCATTGTATATAAAATATATTTTGGGTGATAGGGTATCAATTGCATCAACAACATAATCATATTTAGATGCCTCCATAATATCTATTAAACGTTGCTCTTTTACAAATTCTGATATAATTTCGATGTTAACATTAGGATTAATATCTCGCATACGTTCAGCCATTAATTCGGCTTTGGGTTTGCCTTCGGTACTTACTAATGCCAATAATTGTCTGTTTCTATTTGAAGGATGAATAGTGTCACCATCAACAATAGTGAACTTACCAACGCCTGCTCTACACAGTTGTTCAGCAGTATAAGCCCCTACCCCACCTAAACCTACAATTAATATATGAGCATTATATAATATTGTATAGTTTTCGCTGCCTATTAATTGTTCCGTTCGTGATGACCACCCCTCAGTTATCATTTAATAAAAACTTTATTAAAGTTATTAAATATAGTTAACTTCAGTTCCTCTACTTTAATGTTTAATAATGAAGCCGCTCTTTCATATACTTTAATAATGGAACGATTACTATCATCTGTTTCCAGAAAAATTCTTCCGATAGGAAATTTAGTGATAATCTTTGCAGCATTCGAACCATCTTTCAGCAAAGCTTTTCCAAACGAAAGATAAAAACCTGCTTTAATCAACATATCACTAACATGCGGGCTCGAATTAAATCCATGAATAATCATAGGTTGCTTAACCTTTAATTCATTTTTAATCTCAATTAATTCTTCATAAGCCCTTACACAATGTATAATCAAAGGCTTATTCATCTTCTCAGCAAGCTGGAGTTGATATACAAGAATCTCCTTTTGAATTTCGTAAGGAGGTTTTACTAATCTATCAAGCCCACATTCACCTATTGCAATTACTTTTTCGTTATCTATATATTTTTTGATAAATTCATAATGTGTTTCAACTGTCATGTCATCAATATACCAGGGGTGAATTCCTAATGAATAATACAAGTTTTCTTCATCTGCAACTGCATTATTTTCATTTAAGATATTAAAGACTGTAATTCCTTCTGTTTTAACTTTATTATGTGTATGTATGTCAATAAAAGGTATTTCCTTTACTTCTGTCATGTAATTATTGTTAATTCATTTTTAAACAGCAAAATTAAGAAAAATAAACCATGTTATGCACTATTTACAAATGTTTTCTTAATTAGTACAAAAATATATTATTAATTAGTTGATAAGCAATAATTAAATTGAAACCAAAGATTAAAAGTTATAGAAATCCTAATATTTATATTATATTTTATTGATTTATATCAGTAAACCTAAAAAAAGATTTTATATTAATTGATTTTTATATACTTTTGTGCTGTTAAAAGTATATCAGTATAACAATACTTAAAAGAAACATTATATTTTAGAAATCAAATATTAATAACAATAACAAACAATGAAATTACCACGTTCGTATTACAACAACATTACCTATTTAGGTACTATTATTGCAGGAATTGCCTGGATTACTTTAATCTTTTTTGTAGTTCAGATCTATTTTTTCAAGATAGACAATGTATATTTTGATCTTTATGCATTTATTGTTACCCCTGCTTTCCTAATTATGGGACATATAATTATTCCTGTAGGGATGTATATTAGAAATAAAAAGATTAAAAGCGGTGTTAAAATATCTGATGATAAACTATTGGTTATAAATCTTCGTGATTCAAAAACCCGAAATGCAATATTGATATTCTCAGTAATATCTGTATTCTTTATTATATTTACTGTTGTGGGTAGTTATAAAGCATTTCATTATTCTGAATCAGTAGAGTTTTGCGGAAAACTTTGCCATAAAGTAATGCAACCGGAGTATGTAGCTTATCAAAATTCTCCTCATGCTAGAGTAAAGTGTGCAGAATGTCATGTTGGCGAAGGTGCTGATTTTTATGTAAAGTCAAAGATGTCGGGGATGCGTCAGATATTTAAATACACTTTAAATACTTACGTACGTCCTATTGCTACTCCGATTGAAAATTTGCGTCCTGCCAGAGAAACTTGCGAAAAATGTCACTGGCCACAAAAGTTTTATACCAATGCTTTGCGCAATGAAAAATATTTTCTTGCTGATTCAGCAAATACAGAATGGGATATTACTTTAAATATGAAAATTGGCGCAAGCCATCAATCTTTAGGATTAACCGAAGGTATTCACTGGCATATTAATCCAGATTATAAGATTGAATATAAAACCAATGCTAAGCATGATGTTATTTATTGGGTTAAGAAAACTAATAAAAAAACCGGTGTAGAATTAATCTATAAAAATAGTGATGTAGAATTAAAACCGGATGCAATTACTAAATTAGAGCCTAGAACAATGGATTGTATGGATTGTCATAACCGTCCTTCACATGAATTCCGTTCTCCTTCCAGATATGTTAACAATTTACTTACTGCACAACCTAAATATGCTGCCATTCCTTGGTTTAAAGCTGCTGCTATGGATGCACTTAAAGTGATGTATTCTACAACCGACTCTTCATTAAATGGTATTAAGAGTAAGATTATTAAATATTATATGGATCAATATCCGGCAGTTTACAAACAATACAGCAAAGATATTTTGGCAGGTATTGAAGCAGTAAAAACGGAATTCTCTAAAAATGCTTTCCCCGAAATGAAAGTAACTTATAGTGTATATCCTCGTCATATTGGTCATTTGGAAAGTAATGGTTGTTTTAGATGTCATAATGATAAATTTGTAACATCTACAGGAAAGAAAATTTCAAAAGACTGTAATTTATGTCATACCATAGTATCTCAAGGCAAATCAAAAGCATTAAATTATACAGGTATTAATGCTACATTAGGCTTTGAACATCCTGTTGATATAGGTGATGCCTGGAAAGAAACTAATTGTATGGATTGTCATAGCGAGATGTATAAATAATATATAACGCAAGACAATATTAACACATAATTTTAAATAAAAAAAGACGCTATCATTAATTTGATAGCGTCTTTTTTGTTAGTAATAAGTTTAAATCGAAGATTTATAAAGGTAATTCCTGTTCTCAACTTTTCATCCTCCCCTATTTATTTATTAAATATTAAAAGTATTACATATTATATTAATCCGCTCATTAGTAAAACAATTAGAGAAGTACCGAATCCATAAAACATACTACCGAACCCTAAAAACATAATACCGAATCCATAAAACATACTACCGAACCCTAAAAACATACTACCGAACCCTAAAATCATACTACCGAATCCTAAAAACATAAAACGAATTGGGTAAATCATAAAACGAATT
>JBAXLO010000096.1:0-15859 GCA_037134755.1 Bacteroidota bacterium
GATGAAATAGCTACTCCTTTAGATATTATAGATAAAGTTTCGCAAGACAAATTAATACATGTACTTAATGCTTGTCCTCATGGTGTAATAAGTATGTCGAAAGAGATTGAAAACTTTGTAGAAACTTCTACAAATCTTGCATCTGTAAAGATTAAAGATAATAAAATAATTATCACTACCAGTCAGAGAAGTTCTGTTGAAGCTGCTAAAGAAGAAATATGTAAAATAGTTGCTAACGTTTTTGAATTTGTTGGGGCAGATGTTTCACATGGTGATGGTTATCCTGGATGGGCTCCAAATGCAAACTCTATTGTTTTAGAAATAGCCAAACGTTCGTATGTTAAATTATTTAATAAAGAACCTAAAGTGTTGGCTATTCATGCTGGTTTAGAGTGTGGACTTATAGGTGAAAAATATCCTAAAATGGATATGATTTCTTTTGGTCCAACTATAAAGGGCGCACATTCACCTGATGAAAGACTTAAGATAGATACTGTTGGAATGTTTTGGGATTTAACTGTTGAAATTCTTAAAAATATTCCTAAGAAATAACATCTATTAAACCCAGATTACGCATTAAGATATTAAAATGTCATTACAAATATCAAGATGCCAATTAAATAACCAATATTATTCTCTAATGCTACGCATTAGAAAATAAATGCATTAAATGATTGATTATATTTAAAATATATATGAAATTTATTCTAATGCGTAATTTGGGTTAAATTAAAATAAAAAAGCTTCCAGTATTAAACGGAAAGCTTTTTTATTTTATTAATAAATATCTACTATATAATAGATTGTATATATTTGAGTTTTGAGTTATCTAAAAATTGTTTGTATTAATTATTAACAGATCTATTGCGTAGAAATTCTTCATATTCTGTTACTAATTTTTTAAGTTCTTTACGCTGACGTTTAACTTTTCTTAAAATTGTAATTAACTTGTAAATACCATATAAAGCTAATAGAACCGCAACTGATATTATCAAAGCGAATTGAGTAAAAGGCATTTTAGTTACTGTATCCATTTGTTATTTATAAATAATATAATATGAGTCTGCTAAATTACTCAAAAAATACAAACCATTAGTATTATTGGTTAATAATATTTAAAAAAATTGTTAAATTTAATTTTAAAATAAAACAAATCAATAACAATTGTAATATAACTAACATCATAACAAAACAAATTGTTCAAATAAAAATATTTACCAGTTTAATATTTAACATAAAACACTGATCTATATGATTAATTAATCTTATTAAAACAATTTATGTAAAAAATTTGTTTAGTTATTTATTATTATTAAATAAATTTAGTAGAATTGCATTTACATCTTTTTAAAAATCGAATTCAATAAAATGGAGATTACCAGAATATTTGATCTGTTACCTAATTATATAGAGAACTATAGTTGGAAGGAGGACGCATTAGCAGGAAAGATAAATGGGCAATGGCGAAAATATAGCATTCAGGAATATGTTGAAACAGCTAACAATCTTAGTTATGGTTTTATTGCTTTAAATATAAACAAAGGTGATAAAGTAGCTATTATTAGTACAAACAGACCTGAGTGGAATTTTATTGATATGGCATTGCTACAGGTTGGAGCTATCCCTATTCCAATTTATCCTACTATAAGTGAGTCAGATTATTATTATATCCTAAATCATGCTGAAGTAAAGTATGTATTTGTTGAAGGAGAAGAATTACTTAGAAAAATTGAACATATATTGCCTGAAATACCTTCGCTGAAAGATATTTATACTTTTAAAGACAGGCAACGATTTAAATATTTTGATCAAATAATTCAATTAGGTAAACAAAATTCTAACCCACAATTGTTGGAAGAGATTAAAGAATGTATTCATAATAATGATATTGCAACAATTATATATACTTCCGGTACTACAGGCAATCCAAAAGGTGTAATGCTTTCGCATAATAATATTATATCTAACTTCATTGCCAACGAACCTATCCTTCCTTTTGGTTCAGAAGGGAGAGCGATGAGTTATCTTCCACTTTGTCATGTTTTTGAAAGGCTGCTGAACTATCTTTTTCAACACGCTGGTGTTTCGATATATTATGCTGAAAATATAGGTACTATTTCTGATAATATAAAAGAAGTAAAACCTAATGTATTAGGAACTGTACCTCGTTTGCTTGAAAGGGTTTATGATAGGATATACTCAAGTGGACAGAAACTTCCATGGCTTAAAAGAAAAATATTTTTCTGGGCATTGTGGATAGGATTTAGATATAAATTGGATAATGAAAATAGTTTTATTTATAAAATTCAACTCAAACTTTTAGACAAATTAGTGTTTAGCAAATGGCGAGATGCATTAGGTGGTAATTTCAAGATAATTGCCTCAGGTGGTGCAGCATTGCAACCTAGATTGGGCAGAATATTTACTGCAGCCGGAATTCCTATTGTCGAAGGTTATGGTTTAACAGAAACATCTCCAGTAATTGCAGTAAATAACTTATGGAAAAATGGAAGGAAGTTTGGTACTGTTGGACCTATCGTTTCCGGTGTTCAGGTAAAAATAGCTGATGATGGCGAAATCCTTTGCAAAGGTCCAAATGTCATGATGGGTTATTATAAAGAACCTGAGTTAACTAAAGAGGCTATTGATGAAGATGGCTGGTTTCATACCGGTGATATAGGAAATATTGAACCAGGAGGTTTCCTAAAACTTACCGGTCGAAAAAAATCTATCTTTAAAACTTCGGCAGGTAAATATATTAATCCACAACTTATTGAAGAAAAGTTTAAAGAGTCTCCATTTATTGAATATATTCTTGTTTTAGGTGAAAACCAAAAGTTTGCTGGAGCTTTAATTGCTCCAGATTTTAATTTTCTTAAAACATGGTGTGCTATAAAAGGTTACGAATACACGAGTAATGAAGAAATTGTTAAGAATCCTATTATTAAAAAGAGATTCCAAAAGGAAATAAATAAATACAATGCTTTTTTTGGAGACGCTGAGCAAATAAAAACGTACACTCTTATTGGTTTTGAATGGTCTGTACAAAGTGGAGAAATAACCCCTACTCTTAAATTAAAAAGAAATAAAATTGTAATTAAATATAAAGAAATAATTGACAAGATGTTTGCATAAACTGATATAATTAAATTAATTAAGTTGACAACTCTCATTTCACTTAACACTTTATATCTTAACAGTAATTTTTATTAATACATAAATAAAATAAGTTTAATTATAACAATGGAAGCAATCAAATCACCATGTAAATCTATCTGTAAATATGATAAGAATCGTATATGTATAGGCTGTTATCGCACATCTAAAGAAATAGTAGATTGGATTACAATGACAAATGATGAGAAACTATTAGTACTTCATGCTATCGAAAAAAGAAAATCTGATAGCAGCTTTGGATTTATTTTTAATTAATTTAGAAGCACAAATAAAAATATTCTATTTCTAAAAACATCAGACTTTTTTCATAAATTTTATCAATAATTTGAGTTTTGAGACAAAACATAGCATCTCTGAGAAGGGGAATAACTCTTTAAAGGGAGAGAATATCTCTTCGGAGGAGTCACCGAGAGGCTTAGTTTTACCTAATTCACACAAAATCCTACAAATTATATGACTTTATTACACACATTATTATTACAATCTATTGTTTTTAAACAATTAAAGATAATTATTTTGTTATCCAGTAAAAGTGTTTTATATCTTTATTCTTTGCAAATACATTTTATTTATTACCTTTGCTTTTTTAAATTTTTCTCCAATTTTTATATTTATAAAAGTTGAGATTTGAAACTTAATATTGTCTTTTTTGTTAAAAGGATATAAAATATTAATTCATTATATGGAGAATTATTTAAGCTTCATAATTAAAACTATTTTAAATGAAAATTAAAACATTAGAATCAGATTCAATTTTAGAATTAAAACAGAAATTATCTACAAATATCACCTCCGATTTTAAACCAAACATAGCTATCGTTTTTGCATCAGTAGAATTAGAAATAGTAGAGTTATGTGAATTATTTGATAAAGAAAATATCAAATTATACGGATGTACAACTTGTGGCGAGTTTTTATATAACGAAAAAGAACAGTTGATTACCGATGGTAGTCTAGTTTGTTTATTAATGGATTTACTACCGGGTACATTTAATTTTAATTTATTAAAAAACAACAACTATTCTTCTATTGAATCAGGAAAACAAATTGGCCTTTGGGCAAAAGAATCTTTTAAAAATCCCGGACTTATTATTCTGGCAAGTGGTTTAGAAACAGATGGTGAAATGCTTGTCAGAGGAATTCAGAATAAAACCAATGATACCATTAAGATGTTTGGCGGGTTAGCAGGAGATGATGCTAAATTTAACAAGACTTATGTTTTTACTAATGATGGTATGGAAGAAAATTCAGTACTAGCAATGGTTTTAGATCTTGATTTTTATGAGATGAATGGTATTGCTTCAAGTGGTTGGGTAGGTATAGGAGCTGATAAAATAATAACTAAATCCGAAGGAAATATTGTTTATACAATAGATAATGAACCAGCTCTTGATGTTTATAAAACCTATTTAAATGTTGCTGATGATGATTTACCTGAGATAGGAATTGAATTTCCATTATTATTAAAGAATGTTGACAGGCAACATGTTTTAAGAGCAGTACTAAATGTTGATAAAGAAAAGAAATCATTGATCTTTGCAGGATCAGTTCCTCAAGGTTCTGTAGTTTCATTTTCCAGCTCTCCAGGCTTTGAGATTATAGAATTTACTAAAAATAACGTTGCTAAATTTTACGAATTACATAAACAAACGGATTTATTAATACTTTTCTCATGTATGGCTCGACATAATGCGCTAGGACCAACTATTTCTGAAGAAATTGAAGATGCTTGGAGAAAATGGAACGTACCTTTAATCGGTTTTTTTACTTATGGTGAGATTGGAAATAACTTTAATTCAACTTGTGATTTCCATAATCAAACTTTTACTTTAGTATCCATAAAACAAAAAGATAATGCTATATAAAATCCAAACTCTTATTGATGAGATATCTACTATTAAATCTTATGATGATTTTCTAAAACTCAAAGAATCTTTATTTCTTGAGCTAAAGAAAATAGGTTTAGAAAATGATAAACTTAATTTTAAGTATGAGCGATCAAATAAAGAAAAAAATATTCTCTCTTCTTTACTTACTAATACAAGTGCTGATCTTAAAAAAGTTTCAGACAACTTAAAAATAAGAGCTGAGGAACTATCTATTATTCTTGACACTATACCTGCTTATATTTATTTTAAGGATATACATTTAAAGTATGTATTAGTTAATCGCTCTTTTGAAGATTTATTAGGATTAGAACCTGTAGATATTATTGGAAAACATTTAAATGATTTACTTGATACTTATCATAATGATGATTACCTTAATAAAGAACGTTTTGTTCTTGAAACAGGTAAGGCTTTATATGATTTAGAAGAAGAAGTTGAAATTAACAATACCAAACATTCCTTAAATACTAATATTGCTTCAATTAAGAATGCTGAGGGTGTGATTATAGGTATAATTGGAATTTCGTTGAATATTACAGAAAGAAAACAAAATGAAAAAGATTTATTGCAAGCTAAAGAATTAGCGGAAGCTGGTACTCTAGCAAAAAATGAATTTATTGCTAGTGTTTCTCATGAGTTTAGAACACCAATGAATGGTATTCTTGGTCTTTCGGAAATTTTAAGGAATACAAATTTAAATAACGAACAACTTGATTTGTTGAAAGGAATCATTTCTTCAGCTGATAATCTTTTAGTTTTATTAAATGATGTCTTAGATTTCTCGGCAATCGAAGCTGGAAAAATGGAGCTTGATTATCACCCTTTTGATTTAAATAAAGTCTTAAATGAAATAGATTTAGTAGTAAATATTAAAGCTAAAGAAAAATGTCTTGAATTTAATATTATAAAAGAAGACAATTTACCGGAAACAATTATCGGAGATCCTAGTAGATTGAGGCAAATTATTATTAATCTGGCTAATAATGCTGTTAAATTTACTGAAAACGGTAAAGTCAATCTTATTATAAAAACAATTAAGAATGATAATAATAATATTGTATTAAAATTTGATGTTGCTGACACAGGAATAGGTATTCCAAAAGAAGCATTGAACTCACTTTTTCAGGTTTTTTCTAGAATTAAACAAGAAGATAAGTCAAAATTAATAGCTGGAACTGGCTTAGGTTTATCTATTTGTAAAAAACTTACTGACATGATGGGTGGTGAGATAGGTGTTGAAAGTACTTTTTCTAAAGGTTCTCTGTTTTGGTTTACTTTACCTTTTGTAATCTCTAATGAAAAAATGACTCAAATTGAAATGAAACCATTAGAGGTAATTAAAAGTAATGCTAAGAAGTTAATACTTGTTGTTGATGACAATCAAATTAATCAACGTATAGCAAAATTTAATTTACAGAAGATGGGATTTGATGTTGAACTTGCGTCAGATGGTCAGGAAGCTTTACAAAAGTACTGTACAAACAATTATGATCTTATTGTTTTAGATATACAAATGCCTGTGATGGATGGGTATCAAGTTGCTAAAGCAATAAGAGATGTTGAGAACAATACAGCTCGTCATACTCCAATAATTGCCTTGACTGCTAATGCAATGAAAGGTGATAAGGAGAAATATATTAATGCCGGTATGGATGATTACATAAGTAAACCCTTTACATTAGAGACTTTTAGTAAGGTAATTAATAATTATCTTTAATCTGATTATATTCCGTTTATAATTTACCTTAATTTTCCTCTTGCTAACGAAGCAAATGTGCCTAAAGTGCATAATACGGCAAAAATAATGAATGCTGTATGTGTGCTATTTAAGAATTGTGGATAATATTCAGGAGTTATCTTTACCTTACCTATGTATATAGTAAACACCAAAGTAGCTATTCCCATGCTAATTGCTTGTCCGGTTAATCGCATTGTTCCTACTGATGCAGAAGCTACACCATAATACTTTCTTTCAACAGAACTCATTATAGCATTTGTATTTGGAGATGAAAATAATGAGAATCCTATCCCAATCAAAAACAATGTGGCAGTTATATAGGCAGTTGATGTGTTGTAACTTAGAAATATAAACGGTATTAATCCCAATAGAGTTAAACCCATTCCTATTGTTGCTACTAATTGTGGTTCTATTTTATCTGATAATCTTCCTGCTAAAGGCGAAAATATAGCCATTGTCAAAGGCTGTGTTATTAATATTATCCCGGTTTGTTGTGGTGTTAATCCTTTGATATATTGAAGATACATACTTAAAAGATATCCTACAGCAAAAGTAGCACTATAATTAATAAATGCTGCAAGGTTTGAAAATATAAACACTGTATTCTTCTTAAAGTTACTCAAATCCAACACAGGAAATGTTGTTTGTTGCTGCAATTTAAGAAATAGTATTGTAATAATAATTCCCGCTGTCAATAATATAATTCCTTTTATATCAGGCAATGTTGAGAAGCCATAAATAATACCAAACATCCCAATCATATAAATAATTGAACCTTTAATATCAAGTTTTTCGCCTTTAGCTTCATGCCATTCAGCTTTTAATTTATATATTACTAAAGGAAATATAATTAAACTAAACAGAAATCCTGCAAAATAAATAGATCTCCATCCTAATTGCTGTACCATAAAACCTCCTATAAAAGGTCCTGAAGATAAACCTAAATAAGTTGCTGCCAGATTATAACCTAGTACTTTTCCTCTTTCATTTTGTGGAAATACTGAAGACAAAATTGCAATAGCAGTGCCAAAGATCATAGCAGCTCCAATACCTTGTAATGCTCTGAATATAATAAGTATATTGTCGTTTGTTGCAATTGCTGCAAACAATGATGCTAAGCTAAAGGATATTAAACCAATTAAATATATTTTCTTTCTACCAAAGATATCTGCTATCTTACCAATAGGTACAAGAAATATAGCTGCTGTTATAAGATAAGCTAATGACACCCAGTTAAGTTTAACTGCATCCATCGAGAACTCAGTTGCTATTGATTTAATGGCAATATTGTTTGCCGATACAATAAAAGTAGTTAAAAACGAAGAAAGTGTAGTTGCGAATAATGCGATTCTTTTACTTACTGTGGCTTTTGTAGCTTCCATTAAAATATTATTTATTTTTGTGATTCAAAATTACTTTTTAAAACAAAGAATACTACTTAATGTTTTATAAGATTAATTTATATTGATAATTAATAATATTTAAAGTACAATAAATGAAACTAATTTACATCTAAATGCTTCTATTATTAACACAATTTAAACTAATCTCTACATAGTTTCTTCTATTTCATTCATAGTTTAAATTACGTCCTACATAGTTTAAATTACTTCCTAAATAGTTTCATCTATTTCACACATAGTTTAAACTACTTCCTAAATAGTTTAAACTGCTTCCTAAATAGTTTCTTCTATTTCGCACATAGTTTAAACTACTTACGAAATAGAAGAGTTTACAAATTATATAACGTTAATAATGTTATTAATATGTTTACTTATTATGATAATATTTTATTTAATTATTATGATATTTATGTTTGTTATTATTTTTATCTTATTATATCTTTAAAGAAATAATAAGATAACTATCTAAAAAATATTAACTTCAATCAAAAGTTTTTAAAGAAGAGCTAAATTTAGGATAATATATAATTTAAATAAAATCACTTACATTTTATTCTTTACAAATAGATTTTAAATAAGATATTTAAACCTAATAATTCGATTTATGATTAATGATTTTTAATTCCTATTGATTTGAATTTATCTTGCCTCTTTCTTTTTATTTAATAATAAAGTTAAAACTTTATCGAGTCTGGAGTTTCTATTTTCTTAGCAGATGTAATCCAGTTAACATATTCTTTACGATGTGTAAACGAAAGATTATTAAAGAAGTCAAAAGCTTCTTTATTATTATCAAGAATTTCCTTGAAATCATCAGGTATTTCAACAATTCTTTTTTCAACATCCTCTTCAAGAGTAATACTTACTATGTCGCCATGATTTTTTCCTATCTTAGCTCTGAGATCTTTCAATATTATAAGAATATGACAAGGTGTTCCATTCTACAAATCAATCCTCTATAAGGAATGCCATCAATAGTAGCCTTAACTTTAACACGTTTCTGCCCATTATATGTTTTTTCAACATCAAAAGGAATCTCCACGTAAGCAGAATTCTCAAATTGAGGATTGTTTTTTATTATGGCATCAAATTTTATGATTGTCATAAAGAAGAAAAAGATTTAAAATGCTGACAAATTAGTTGCGAGTGTAAAATAATTAGTTGAGCCTGCAACATGTTGTGTGACTCTTGCAAAACTTATATTAAATTTAGAAATTCTAAAACCAAAACCCCATGAAAAGCCTACAGTTGCAAGATCAGTAGCAACTTTCATCTCCTGTCTTCTTTGATAATTATATCCAAAACTAACATAAAAATTATTAGATGGAATAAATTCAATACCGGCAACTAAATGTCTCATTGCATTATCTGCAAAATTAGTCAAACTACTTCTTGATGTAGTTTCACCAGTTAATGGATCAGTTTTAACTGAAGGATTCAGAGGATCTTCATACATTAAATCCCATTTCTCAAGATGAGTTAATACTAAATCAATTCTAAATGGAGCATGACTTAGCTTCTGCGACAAGCCTAATTGTATTTCAAAAGGCAAAGTTTCATTATTGCCGGGAGTATAGTAAGATAATTGTCTTCCTGCATTCTTAAAAATCAAAGAAGCAGCAAATTGTTTCTTTTTATTATAATAAGTTCCTGCTACATCAACAGCTAAGCCAAAAGAAGAATAAGTTTCCAGAACAGAATTTATAGCTTTTAAATTAGCACCAATCGAAAAGTTAGAATCTAATTGTCGTCCCCAACCTAAATTAAACGCATATTCTGCAGCACGAAAGGTTCCATACGTCTGACCGGTTGCATCTGCATTTGTAAAAGTACCATAATTAACATATTGTATACTTGCGACAAAACTACCGAGCTTTTTAAAAGTTTTAGAATAAGCTGCATAACCATAATTAATATTTGAAAAGTCGTTAACATAACTTAAAGCAAGTTTATTATCCATCCCAGCAGAAATCAATGAAGGATTGGCTATTGCCAGATTAATGTCGTTATCTTTAACAGCCATAAAATTACTTCCTAAAGCTGCTATACGAGCTGAATTGGTAAGATTAAGGAATTCATAAGTAGATGAACCGCCCACTTGTGCAATTAATGAACTTGTGAAAAGAGAAAACAGTAATAAAAAGTAAAAAGATTTAGATGTTTTAACCACTTATTTATTGTATTTTGTCTGTAAAAACAATAAAACGATATTTTATAATCTTTAGTATTCAATTCTGCCTTTTGTTTTGCAAATTTATGGAATATAAAATTACATTACAACTCTAAAGAATCTAATAATTAATTATAAATTATTATCATTTGATATTGTGATGTAAATAAAAAAAAGAAAAGACTGCCTTAGTAGACAGCCTTTCCGGAATTAAGGTGTATGTAGATTGAGAAAAACTTATTTTATATTAATATCCTTTATCTAATTAAGTAAAATGATCTAAGGGATTGCTGTAAATAACCCAAAAATTAAGAATATATATTGAGAATTGAGAAAAATTTCATTAGCTACTTTCATCTGTGACTTAATAAATAATCTATCAAAAACAATTCCTTTCATTGCTATGTGTATTTAATAGTTAATTTTGCAATTTATTTTATGACGAACATCTAAACTTAAATGTTACAAATTTTGAATATTAATTTTATGAAAGAAACCAGAAATATAATTATCGTTATCATCCTTATAATTATTACAAGTTCATGTACTAAAGTCAAAACTGAGTATTGGGAGAACGGTGTAACTATGTCGGAGATAAGAATAAAGCATGATAAGAAAGAAGGGAAGGCAATGTATTGGTACAAGAACGGTAATAAACAAATGGAAGCGTTTTATAAAGATGATAAGCTGGAAGGAAAGATGCAACGTTGGCATCCTAGCTCAGTTGTTGAGAGTATATATAATTATAAGGATGGAAAACTTAATGGGAAAGTTGAAACCTGGGATAAAGATGGCAATAAACTATCAGAAGTTAATTATCTAAATGATTCCTTAAATGGTTCTTATAAGATATGGTATGATAATGGTGTTCAGAAGATAATTGGAAACTATAAGAATGGAAAATATGATGGTAAATGGAAGTCGTGGGATGTTAAAGGCTTCTTTGTTGGCGAAGGTGACTTTAATAATGGTAGCGGAATACAGAAAAATTATAATATAAAAGGTGAATTAGTTCTTACTGTTGAGCTTAAAAACAACCAGAAAGATGGTAAGGAATGTTGGTATAAAGAAAATGAAGTAATTTCTTTTATAAGATATTTTGAAAAGGGTAAATTAATTAAAACTGAAGACTTTTCTAATCAAGCGAAAGCAAAGTAATAACTTCTTTATGCTGAGGAAAAAGATTTATTAGTTCATTTCTTTTGCCTAATTCAAAGTCTGCAAAATCAAAACCGGGAGCAACAGTGCATCCTGTTAAAGTATAAGAACTTTTATCGTTAACATGAGCGGCAAACCATGTATTCTGAGGTATAGTTATCTGTAAACTTTCATTATTTTCAGGATTATTACCTAAAATAGATGAAGTCAACACACCACTTTCATCAATCATATATAAAGTTAAAGAAGTCCCCTGATAAAAATGCCAGGTTTCATCAGATTTAATGCGATGAAAAGCAGAGAAATCATTCTTCTGTAACAAAAAATAGATAGCTGTGCAAAAACATCTGTCTCCATTAAATCTATTAGGTAAATGATTTTGATTAATTAACTCTTCCGAACGGTAAACTTCTTTGTAATAACCTCCTTCAGGGTGTTTAAGAAGTTGCAAATGATTTATCCAATAGTTTGCATCTTTCATTCTACAGGCGAAAAGAAACTAAAATTAACTTTACCATACATTCTGTGCTGAACTAAGTTAGGATGATTCTCAAAATTTACACTTCTGGAATGTTCGATGATTAACCAGCCACCTTTATTCAATAAATTCTTTTTAAAAACTATTGTTGGGATGGTTTCGATGTCTTGCATATCATAAGGAGGATCAGCAAAAATGATATCAAAGGGAGTAGTAATAAACTTTAGGTAACTAAAAACATTGGTTTTAACTGCCTGAAGATTCTTAATATCATATTCCTGACAAGTTTTCTTAATAAAATCTGTACATTTATGATTCCCTTCTATTGATGTGACAGAAATACAACCTCTGGAGATAAATTCAAAAGAGATATTGCCTGTTCCGGCAAATAAATCGAGGACTTTTAAGTCTTCAAAATCAAAATTATTATTGATAATGTTAAAGAGACTCTCTTTGGCGAAGTCTGTAGTAGGACGAACATTAAGATTGCCCGTCGGATTGAACCTTCTGCCTTTTAAACTGCCGCTGATTACACGCATCTGATTAGATTAAATAGTGAATAGTATTGTTGTGCCGGTATTTCGCTTAATGAACCACTGTAATTAAATAATAAACTTCTTTTTATGAAGCTTACATTTGCAATATACTTCTGTGTTATTTGATGAAGCGGAGAGTTAGGGTTGATTTTACCACTTAAAACAAGTTCAACAGTATTGACATCCATCGAAAGTTGCTTCATAGCAAATAAAATATAGTATATAAAATCTTCTTTCTGCTTAAATGGGAAAGTATTATACAACTTAAATCTCCCTTCATTAAAAGCAGCTAATTCAAATGAATTAGTGCCAACATTTACATAAATCTTATCATCATAATGACCATTCTTATTAAAATTATTCATAAGACTCATAATAAAAGCACTGGACTGATGGATAAAATTGCAAACAAGAAATTTCTTTTTAAGGGTTTTTTCGATGATTGAAGGGATAGCATACACATTATAACTCTCAATATCTCTAATCATATCTATTAGAACAATTTCGTCGGGATTAACTTTACCGTTAAAAGTAAGATAATCGTTTTTATTGGCTTCCTTATAAATTTCAATTGGAATTAAAGTTGACTTATTGTTCTCATAACAAAGTATAATATGACTGAAATTCTTTTTTAAAAGCGTTTCATACGTAAATAGTTTATCAATAAATTCGTAGATAGTAAAAGGAGTGACAACCTCACCAAAGGTATAATTACTAAAAGCCAAATGTCGGTTTTGAGTGCTATCGGTAATGCAGAAAGAGAGCTCATTTAAAGACACCTGCATAGATAAAGTCAAAGCATTGGTGGTTTGAGTGCCCAAAGCCGGATCAAAATAGCTTTCAGTTGGGTTTAGAGGTAAAGTCATGTTTTTATTATTTATTAAAACGTTTTTAAGCACACCAAAGATACTAATAATTTTGGAGATACGATTAATAAATTATTATTTAATATAATTAATCTAAGTCTAAAATTAAAGTTTATCTATGGTTTATTGATTGTTAAGCTGGGTTTGCTCTATATGATTTAATTCAATATTAATATCAAAATTATTATTGAGCATCTCCGATATTTTTTCGGCACAGTAAACCGAACGATGTTGCCCACCGGTACATCCAAAGTTAATCATAAGGTTGCTGAAGTCTCTTTCGATATACCTATTGACAGATTGACTTACTATATTGTAAACATTATGAATAAACTGATGAACTTCCTGTTCGTTTTCGAGAAAGCTAATCACATTAGTATCTCTACCGGTGCTAAATTTGTATTCAATATACCTGCCGGGGTTAGGGAGTGCGCGACAATCGAAAACAAAACCGCCACCATTGCCCGATTGATCGACAGGGAGACTCTTTTTGTAAGAGAAACTGTTAATACTTACCTTAAGTTTAGGTTTCTGACCAAGGTTTTTGAGGATTTCGGAATAGCAAATCTGTTGCAATACATTTAAAAGTGTTGGAATTTTAACAGGCAGTTCAATAGTATTTAGTATATCCTGAATATTTTGGATAGCATAAGGAATGCTTTGTAGGAAATGTGTTTTGTTTTCGTAGAAACCTCTAAAACCATAGGCTCCCATGGCTTGCATTATCCTAATGAGTACGTATCCATAATAATATTGCTTAAATGTATCTTCGTTAACATTAATATATTGTTTGAGTTGGGCAATATAATAGTTGAGCAGTTGCGTGCGGATAGGATTAGGGAGGTTAGCTTTGGCATCATACAGAAGTGAAGCGATATCATATTGCAACGCACCTTTACGTCCGCCTTGATAATCTATAAAATAGGGCTTATTATCGCTAATCATTATATTCCTCGACTGGAAATCGCGATATAGAAAATAGTTGCAGTCTGATTGGAGTAGGAATTCAGTAAAGGTATCGAAATCTTCTTCCAGATGTTGCTCGTCGAAAGTGATCTTAGCTAGTTTAAGGAAGTAATATTTAAAATAATTGAGGTCCCACAACATTGATTGTTTGTCGAATTGTGGGCGAGGGTAGCACTTTGTGTAATCCAGGTCTTTGCCGGCAGTTATCTGGAACTTTGGCAGTTCTTCTATTACCTTTTTATATAATAAATAGGTGTCGTTAGTTGGATTGTCTTCAATTGTATTGTTCTGAAGAAAAGTAAATAAGGTTGTATTGCCAAAGTCTTCGATTAAATAAATATTCTCTTCTAGGTTTTGTGCATAGATTTTGGGTACAGGCAGCTTAAGATTAAGGAAATGTTGCGTAAAAGCAATGAAAGCATTGTTTTCTTTTTTATCGGCATTAAATACTCCAAGACATTGGTGCTTATTACTTATCAAACGGTAATATTTGCGATAAGAACCTGACTCGGGTAATTGGTTTATTGTTTCCAGATTTTCGCCGGTGTATTCTTTAAAAAGTATTGATAGTTTGTTTTCTGTCATGTGCTTTGATTAAAATCTGTTTTCATAATCTTTTTTGCAAAATTAGTTAAAATTGTTAGATATCCTTAAAGTGTTTTTAAAGAATTGATGATGTGTGTTTATTATTTTGTTAATCTATATTGAAAAACAGGGTGGTTTTTGTATAAAATTGTTTATTATAATAGTTAAATGGTTAATATTGTTGAATAAAGGGTGCGCCTGATTTTTATAAGATTCTTTCCGATAAAATAAATGGTTCGTCTGACGGGTGAAGGAGTCAATCCGACGGGTGAAAGTATTCGTCTGACGGGTGAAGTAGTCTATCTGACGGATGAAGGGGTTCGTCTGACGGGTGAAGTAGTCTATCCGACGGAAGAAAGGGTTCGTTAGACGGGTGAAAGATTTCGTCTTTTAGGTGAAGTAGTCTTACCGATGGATGGAAGGGTTCGTCTGACGGGTGAAGGAGTGAATACCTCACCCTGTTCCTGAAATATAAATTAACCCCAACCCCTTAAAAAGCTACCGTGTACCCACATCTTTTTAATAATAATAAATCATGATTAGTTAAAATATTGTTCATTCTCTTTTACTTGATTTACTTTTCCCATGATGGAAAAGTAACAAAAGATCAAGACTGCAGCTCATTTACTTCAAAACTACAATTAAAAAAACAAACGCAACCCGAGCCATCCCGAAATAATCTTTTGTGCATTTAATTAAGTTTTCGTCGTCGGGACTCGCGGATTGCTCACTATATTGTTAATTTAAATATTGTTAGAATTGTTTTTTTAATCTTGTTTTGTAGCATAAATGAGCTGATGTCTGTCCGAAGACAAGGAAAGGGAAATTTGGCGATTTGGCGATTTGGCGAATTAGTGATTTAGCGGATTGGTGATTTGGCGATATGGTGATTT
>JBAXLO010000097.1:0-15830 GCA_037134755.1 Bacteroidota bacterium
CCATTAGAGCAAATCGTCTTCAAAAAACCAACTATTTTGTCTATTACACCAAAAATGACACTAATTAATACCTATGTGGTGCATTGTCATACTAAAATTTAATACAGAATACCTTCTTATAAAAAGACATAAATAATAAAATGAAGATAGTGATTCATTATCTCATTAATCTATTTTACAGAGAATAATTTACTCAACATTAATAATACTCCTTAGTCGGATATCATTGCAGGAAGCACCTATCATCAACCTGAATTCACCGGGCTCTACTACCCACTTCATCTTATCATTAAGCATTAAAAGTAAATCAGGAGTAATGGTAAAGAAAACTTCTTTGGTTTCGCCAGCTTTAAGATTTATCCTTTTAAAACCTTTAAGTTCGGTTAAAGGACGAGCTACAGAACTCCAAAGATCACGTATATATAATTGCGATACTTCATCACCATCCGTTTTGCCGGTATTAGTAACTTTAAACTTAACGACAGTAGAATCTGTTTTAGAGAACTTTTGTTTCTCAACTGTCATATCACTATATTCAAAAGTAGTATAGCTTAAGCCATAGCCAAAAGGAAAGAAAGGTTTGCCGGTGCAATCCTCATAATCATCATTACGTCCTGTAGGCTTATGATTGTAAACCAAAGGCAGTTGCCCTTCAGTACGAGGAAAAGTAACAGGTAGTCTTCCGGCAGGATTATAATCGCCAAACAACACATCAGCCACAGCATTACCACCTTCATCACCCGGATACCACACATCAACAACCGAAGCAACATTATCAAACCATTTACTCATAGTAACAGCACTCCCGCCAACCAACACAACTATAACAGGCTTACCTATAGCAGCTATTTTATTTATCATCTCTTCCTGATAACCGGGCAGATTTAAATAAGCACGATCTCTCCCCTCTCCCTCCTCAAGACCAACAACAACAATAACTGCATCGCTCTCTTTTGCATTCCAAACAGCCGCATTTATTTTAATATCTTTATTAGATTCCAAATCACAAGTCCACATCAACTTAAACCAAACACTCCCCGAAGTTTCGTAATACTCAACACGAATATCATATTCTTTATCTTTTTCAAACTTATAATCCTTAGTAATCACCTGATAAGAACGTTTCTGCCAGTTATCAATAATCAATTCATTATTTATATAAAGACGAGAACCATCATTACCATCAAAACCTATCTTATAAGTACCTGTTTTAGGAGCTTTAAGCTTGCCTGTCCATCTAACAGAAAAGTAATCATAATTAATATCGGGATGAGGACCAAACAACGTCCATCGAACATCAATCTTATCATCAGTACGAGTAACAACTGCCTTATCTTTAAGATTTATATTGTTGAAATATTCTGCTTGTAAACCTTGTTTTGTCTCACCATTTTCGATATGAGTAAAATACTTTGGAGCTATTGCAACAAAATCATTGGAGTTTCTTCCGCAACCTGCATCATACTTAATAACAGTATTATTACCAAGCTTATTTTTAATACCATCAAGAATAGATACTTTATTATTACCTGGGCCACTGTAGCCACCTAAACGAGCTTCGGTAGCATCAATCCCAATAACAGCTAGCTTGCTAATGTTCTTTTTAAGAGGGAGCGTTTGCTTATCATTCTTTAGAAGAACAATAGATTTAAGAGCTGCCTCTTTAGCTATTTGACGATGTTCAGCATTGCCATTCGATTTCTTTGCTTCTTTAGCATCACTATAAGGATGATCGAATAATCCCAACTCAAACTTAGCTCTTAATACTCTTGCAACAGCAGTGTCGATTACACTTACAGGTATCTTACCATTCTTAAAAGCATCAATAAATAAAGTATAATGATTAAAATCTGTCTGGAATACAACATCCAAACCATTATTAATAGCATTTTCAGTAGCATCTACATAGCCTTTAGCAGTATAATGAAGAACATTAGCTCCACCAGTTGCACCTGCATCCGAAATAGTAAAACCTTTAAATCCCCATTCGTTACGAAGCTTCTTATTTAGCAACCAATCATTGGCAGTACAAGGTGCGCCATCCAAAGAATTATAAGAAGACATTACAGAACGAGAGCCACCCACTTGAAAACTTTCTTTGAAAGGAGGGAAATAAATCTCATCAAGCATTCTTTCATTAAAATGTATAGGATAACTATCGCGACCACCATCTCCAACATTGGCAATAAAATGCTTTGGAGTGGTGATAACATTCAGTTTTTCGAACTCCGAAACAAAAGCCACACTCATCTTAGCTGAAAGGAAAGGATCTTCGCCATAAGTTTCTTCAACACGTCCCCAACGAACATCACTTGCAATATTTATAACAGGAGAAAGTATCTGACGAATTCCTCTAGTCTTGGTTTCTACTGCAATTGCATTCGATACTTTATGCATTAAATCGGTATCGAAAGTAGCAGCTAAAGCAATAGATTGAGGAAAAGAAGTTGCACCTTCTCTAACTAAACCATGTAAAGCTTCATCAAAGATAATTACAGGAATGCCTAATCTGGTCTTCTCAATAAAGTGTTTCTGTATCTTATTAATAACCTCAGCAGACTCTTCGGCATTGCCTTTACCTTCGTTCTTTATCATTTGTCCGGCAATATTTCCGCCTGCTTCCGAAACATTTCCTTCGAATCCGAATGCTCCATTAACATATCTTGATTTATCAAGTTTTAAGTCTTCTGCCAACATAAACAACTGCCAGAACTTCTCATCAATTGTCATTCTCTTTAAAAGATCTTGTACTCTAGTTTCTGTTGGGAGTTTAGAATCTTTATATGATTGAGCCTTTATAAAAGAAGAAGTGAATAGTAATAAAGAGATAAAGATAAACTTAATTGTTCTCATAATGTGACTGTTTTAAAATATAAAATCGATCAATTTAATTACTGCGAAAGTAAGTAAAATGATCGAATTAATAAAAGTTATCTATTTACTCAGATAAGATACTGAAATAAAAACAGAAAGATGTATATATTTTTAATTAAATAGTTCTGTATAGAATTTATAGAACGCTACTTTTATTTCATCTCTAATCTTGCGATAAACATCAAGAATTTCTTCTTCAGTTCCTGTAGCATCAGCAGGATCTTCAAAGCCAATGTGTAATTGGTTCTTTACGTTGCCTGAAAATACAGGACAACTTTCTTTGGCGCTATCACAAACGGTAATAGCATAATCAAAATTCTCTTTAATAAACTTATCAATATGTTTAGTGTAATGTCCTTTTATGTTGATGCCAACTTCTTCCATTACCTTAACTGCATTTGGATTAACCTTCTTCTCAGGGCGTGTACCTGCTGAATATACATCAAGCCTTTCGTCAAAAAAACGCAGCCAACCCTGAGCCATTTGACTTCTGCAAGAGTTCCCTGTACAAATAATTAATATTTTCCTTCTGGTAAAAGGAGTTTTATTAGGTTCGCATCTTTTAATATCTTCTAAATTTAATCCTTCGGGAGAACATGAAGGACAACAATTACCGCCACAATTAGACATGTTTAAATTATTTAATGATTATGATATATGTAGATTATTTAAGTTGCAAAGTTAATAATTATTACAATTAAACCATCAGACTTTTTATTTATCTATACTTTAATTTACATTTATATATTATTTCATATATAAAGAAGCATTATTTAATTTTATAACTTAATCTTTAAATTTTGTAATATCTAATTGTAATAAAAAACTTAATATTGCAGAAAAATTAGAACAATAACAATGGAAAATGTAAGGGATACTATTCAAACTAATAAATATCATAGTTTGGTGCTTTTTTTGGTAAGTAGGACTTAATTTTCATGTTCTAAATATAACCTTAACAATAAAATAACAAAAAGGAAGGTAATATTCATTAATATTTCGTATCTTTGTAAAATATAATTTGAATTATTTTGATAACATTTATAGTAGTATTTTGTTAGTTATGCGTTGATTTTCATTTAATATATTTATAATTCAATAATGAGACACTTATTATTTAAATTAATTATTTTACAGTTAATGCTGCTGTCATTTTATGATATAGCATTTGCTCAGAATAATAAATTAAATATACAACAACCTAAAACATTCTTTTCTACTACTGATCCTTTTAAGAATGATGTCTTTGTTAAGAATGAAGGACAATTTGATTCATGGATTAAATCTTTTTCACCTGTTAAATATGTAATTAATAGTAGAGATAAAATCTTTTTCACCCAACAAGGTCTGTTTATTAAACTAGAGATACCTGAGGATAAAGCTGAAGAAGAAAAAGAAAAGGATAAAGAAGGAGCCAAAGGAGAAGAAAATGAATTTACATATATTGAAACCTATTGGGTTAAACTAAATTGGATTGGTTGTAATCCTGATGCAATAATGTCTACTTCAGAACAAACAGAAGGGTATTATACATTTGGAGAAAAAGGATATGAGAAACTACAGGCTAGAGGTTACAAGAAATTACTATATAAAGATCTTTATCCCGGAATAGATGTTGAATATATTATTCCTGCAAAAGGTGGTGTTAAATATAGCTTAATACTTCATCCAGGTTCTGATATTAGCAAAGTTAAAATGCAATATACCGGTAATGTCGAAAAGATTGAAAAAGATTTTGAAGGTAATATTATTATTGAGACTCCTGCCGGTAATGTTATAGATCATGCACCGATAAGTTATGTGAAGAATACTAGACAATCAATTAACTCTTCCTTTAATGTTAATAAGAATTATATAACTTTTAGTCTCCCTAAATTAAAAAACAACCAAACAATTATTATTGATCCTTGGACTATTACACCTACAGCACTTACAACTAATAGTGAAGCAGAAGATATTGATTATGATGACAATGGAAATGTTTATGTTTCCGGAGGTAGTGCTCCTTACAAGATAGCAAAATATTCAAGTAATGGAACGTATCTTTGGACCTATACTCTTCCAAATAATTGGAGTAGTAATGGTAATGGTAATTATTATTCTAAATTTTGTGTATTACGCTCAAGTGGGAGTGTTTTTATTGGTGAGGGTTTAAGTAATCCAAATGGTCCGAGAGTAATGAAAATAAGTACTGGTGGTAATCTTGTGTTAACTTCTGCATACTTAACCGGTACTTACGAAATTTGGCAGATGTTTTATAATAAATGTGTTAATAATCTGGTTGGGTTTGGAGGAAGTACAAATGCTTCTAATGATGCACAATATATAGCTGATACTTTGATTTCGAGTAGTACAGCAATAAACTTTAATGGTTATAATACTGGTAGTGCAACAGGGGGTTGTTATGGAAATTGTAATGATGTAGGTTGCGCAGTTCAGGATAATACAGGCGATTTCTATGCATTAATATCATCAAAGAGTAATAACAGTGCTGACCATCTTCAAAAAAGTTTAATGGCATTAGGTTATATACCTCCTCTAGCTTTTGATGTTCAGACAGGATATGTTTTTAATGAAGCATTTGCAAGTACTGGTTATACCAATGTCCTTCATACAACAAGAATTAATGCTTTAGCAGTAAATTTGTATTATCTTTATAGTTTCGATGGTAAAACGCTCAAAGCATGGAATAAAAATAGTGGTACTCAGCTTGCTTCTGTAGTGGTTAATAATGCTTATACTGGAGGCGAAAGCAGAAGTAATGAAGGTATTGCCGTTGATGAATGTAATAATATTTATATTGGCGGTCAAAACAGAGTTTATTGCTATACTTTTAATGGCACAACTTTAACTTTATCGAGCACCATTACAACTAATATCTCAGGTAATGTAAGAGATATAAAACTGGACAAAGCTAGCAAGTTGCTTTTTATTGCAGGTGTAGGTTTTGTTACAGTTATTCAAAGTGCTAATTGTATAGTAAATCCTTTAACTATTAGTCACACTTTATTTGTTGCAAACTGTTTAGGATCAATTGACATTACAGTTAGTGGTGGTGTCCCTCCATATACATATAATTGGAACAATGGTGATAATACAAGTTTTATTACAGGTCTATCTCCCGGCACTTATGTTGTTCTGGTGTCAGATAATTCATGTAATATCAATAATATTAAAGATACTATTAAAATAGCTCCTTTCCCTGAGATTACTTTAGCCGGTGATACTGAAATTTGTGCTAATTCTTCCACTTTTCTTAGTGCTACAGGTAGTACTTTTTATAGTTGGAGTCCCGGAGGTATGACTACTGATAGCATATTAGTTACACCTGACACAACAACTACTTATACTTGTGTCGGATATTTTGCTTTGTGCAACGATACTGTAAATATTAAAGTAAATGTTCATCCTGTTCTTAAAGTTACTCCTGATAGTGCTGATATATGTTTAGGTTCCTCTACAAAATTGATTGCTACTGGTTCCCAAACTTATACCTGGAGTCCCGGAGGTATGACTACTGATACTATTATTGTTAATCCGTTAGTTACAACTACATATACTTGTATAGGGAATTCTGCTTTCTGCAATGATACTGTAAGTGTTAAAGTCAATGTGCATTCTGTTATGGCTGTTTCTCCTGATAGTGTTGACATTTGTAAAGGTGCTACAGCAACATTATCTGCTACCGGTCAAGACTATTACTTTTGGTATCCCGGAGGTATGAATGGTAGCAGTACTATGGTATCTCCTTTTGTTACAACAACATATTTATGTGTTGGGCATTCTGATTTTTGTCCCGATACTCTTAGTATTAAAGTAAATGTTCATCCCGTTCTGGCTTTGCCTGATAGTCTTGACATTTGTATTGGTGATGCTGCAACAATTATTGCTACTGGTTCTGACATATATAGTTGGAGTCCGGGTGGATCAACAAATGATACGCTTATAGTAGCCCCTGTTACTACAACTACTTATACTTGTATTGGCTCATCAGCTTATTGTACCGATACACTTAGTGTTAAAGTCAAGGTGCATTCAATTCTTATGATGTCAACTAGTCCTGTTGACATCTGCAAAGGAGATGCTACTACACTTACTGCTAGTGGTTCTGATATATATAAATGGAGTCCCGGTGGAATGACAGGTGATACTATTATAGTAACGCCTCCTATTACAACTACTTATACTTGTATTGGAAGTTCTCCTTATTGCAAAGACACACTTAGTATTAAGATTAACGTACATTCGGTTTTGATGCTTACACCTGATAGTGCTAATATCTGTAATGGTGCTTCTACAACGCTGGTTGCTTCTGGTTCTGACAACTATTTATGGACTCCCGGAGGTATGACAACTAGCACTATTGTAGTTACACCTTCTACTAATACTATTTATACATGTATAGGTTCTTCAGTCTTTTGCACCGACACTCTTAGTATTAATATCAACGTACATCCGCCTCCTGTTATCTCAGTTGATAGTGCGCAGGTATGTAAGAATTTACTGGCAACATTAACTGCTACAGGTCCGGCAAACCTAACTTATAAATGGACCAATGGATATGTTGGCAACCCATTACAAGTTTCTACCAACACAACTACTACTTATACTGTTATTGCTACTGATGCTTTTGGATGCAAGGACACGGCTTCGGGCACAGTACATATATTTCCTTCGCCGGTAGCTGCTTATACTGCCACTCCACGTATTGCTACTTATGACAGCCCTATTATTACTTTCACTGATCATTCTATTGATGCCATCTTATGGCATTGGAACTTCGGTGATATTACTTCTATTAACGACACATCCAATCTACCATCACCCATACATTCTTTCGAGGGCATTGGAGAGTTTACTATTTGGTTGAAAGTTGATAATGATTATGGTTGTAGTGATTCTATTTCCGAAACAATTATAATTGAGAACCCCGAAATTATTTATATTCCTAATGCATTAGATCCTACAAGCAAAAATACTGATATTGCTATCTTTAAACCTAAAGGAATTGGCATAGATGCTAATAATTATCAGATGTTTATTTATGATAGATGGGGACAAGAAGTATTTAAAACCGGCAACATTGATGAAGGGTGGAATGGAAGATTTAATAATACAGGCGAAGTACTTACAGGAGGCGTATATGTTTATTATATTAAAGTAAAATTTATATTAGCCCACGAAAAAGTATTCTCCGGCAAGGTAGTATTAGTACAATAAACGAGTACTTAGAGTGCTTGTTGTTAATTGATTACTTAGAGTTGAAAACAATTATTAACTAATTTAGTAACATTCATAATTCATAATTCATAATTCATAATTTTCTTCATCCCAATCGTAATTCGTAATTCGTAATTCGTAATTTTTCCAGTTCCAGTCGTAATTCGTAATTCGTAATTCGTAATTTTTCCAGTTCCAGTCAAATTCATAACTATCATAATTTAAGCGATGTATTAGCTAGCTTAATTTATTTGCGAAGTAATTTAACTTATTTACTAAGTAGATTTAATTAGTTGTGAACTAACAGATGCTTGTTATTAACTAACAGAAGCTAGAAGTGAACTAACATATGCTAGTTACGAACTAACATATGCTAGTTGCCTAAAAACAGATGCGTGTAATGAAATAACTGATGCGTGTAACGACCTAACAGATGCTAATTGCCTACTATCTGATGCGAGTAATGAAATAACTGATGCTTGTTGCATACAAACTAATGCGAGTAATGAAATAACTGATGCGTGTTGCAATCTAACTGATGCTTGTCACGAAACAGTTTAATTTAGTCACTAAAATATTAAAATTGGTGTTGATAAAGAGGAAATAACACAAATAATAATAAGATTAGGTAAGATACTTCTTACTATTATTTAATTTAGATTTAGATGTATTTTCTTTTTTATTAAGATAAAGTGCTTCACTATAACTTTTAAATCATATCTAATTATTAATGTATTAATGTTTATTTATTTTAAGATAAAACAAATCCCATCAATTGAAAGCAAAATTTTATTAAATACAATAGCATCACGAGGAGGCACGACGAAGTATCCTATTGAAATAAAAACAATTAAAAACATTATACTCAAAAATAAAACCATTTAGGTAATAAAAAAAAGAAAGCCTGCCAAACCAATGACAAGCTTTCATATAATAACTTCAAGTACTGTAAGTATTGCAAGTACTTCAAGTACTTCTTCTCACACTTACCTCCCCCAATTATCTTTATCCAAACTTCTAAAATTTATTGCTTCCGCAAGATGTTCATTTAAGATATTCTCTTTATTATCTAGATCAGCAATAGTGCGGGCTACCTTCAAAATACGATCAAAGGCGCGAGCAGATAAACCCAATTTCTCCATTGCAGTCTTTAGGAGGCTCATACCGGCTTCATCTATTGCACAATACTTCTGTAGCATCTTACTACTCATTTGTGCATTGCAATGAATAGTTTTATTTTCTTCAAAACGTTTCTCTTGTATCAATCTGGCATTAACTACGCGCACTCTAATCAGTTCGCTTTTCTCAGCTAAAGCCTTATTTGCAAGCTCTCTAAAAGGTACTGGCACCACTTCCACATGTATGTCGATTCTATCTAATAAGGGTCCCGAAATCTTATTAAGATATTTCTGAACAACACCTGCTCCGCACACACAATTTGTTTCTGGGTGGTTATAATATCCACATGGACAAGGATTCATAGCTGCTATCAACATAAAACTTGCAGGGAACTCCACACACGATTTAGCTCTTGAAATAGTAACAAATCTATCTTCCATCGGCTGTCTAAGTACCTCCAACGCAGACCTTTTAAATTCGGGCAATTCATCAAGAAAAAGCACACCATTATGAGATAATGATATCTCACCAGGCTGAGGATTACTACCTCCACCAACCAATGCGACATCAGAAATAGTGTGGTGCGGCGAACGAAAAGGGCGGACAGAAATAAGCGAACTATTGCGCTTCATTTGTCCTGCCACGGAGTGAATCTTAGTAGTTTCTAGCGCTTCATAAAGATTTAATGGCGGAAGAATCGAAGGCATTCTCTTGGCAAGCATTGTTTTTCCCGAACCGGGAGGACCTATAAGTATAACATTATGACCTCCTGCAGCAGCAATCTCCAATGATCGCTTTATATTTTCCTGCCCTTTTACATCTGAGAAATCAAATTCATATTCTTTTAAAGAGTTGTAGAACTCATCTCTGGTATTTACAATCGTAGGTTCTAATTGAATATCATCATTTAAGAAGTCGATAACCTCTTTTATATTATCAACGCCATACACATTTAATTTGCCAACAATAGCAGCTTCTCTTGCATTCTGTTTTGGTAAGATAAAGCCTTTAAAACCTTCTTTCTGAGCTTCGATTGCAATAGGTAATGCCCCTTTAATAGGTTGTACGCCACCATCAAGAGATAGCTCGCCCATAATAATATAATCTGCAATCTTATCATTATTTATCTGCCCCGAAGCAGCCAATATTCCCATCGCAAGCGGAAGGTCGTACGAAGAACCTTCCTTTCGTATATCAGCAGGAGCCATATTTATCACTATCTTTTTACCCGGCAGTCGAAAACCATTGTTCTTTAGCGCCGCCTCAATTCTTTGTTGGCTCTCTTTAACAGCACTGTCGGGCAAACCAACTAAAAAGAAATTTACACCTTGATCTATATTTACTTCAATTGTAATTGTGATTGCATTTACCCCGTGTATTGCACTTCCGAAGGTTTTTATTAGCATTCCATTTTTGTTTTATTTCTGCGGTTTATATTTAGAAGCTTGTAAAATAGCTTGAGAATCATCTAAATTAATCATCTCATTTAAATCAGTCTTTTTATTATCCATATAATATTTAACAATCTGCCAGCCTACCCAATCTGCCATTCTAGGAGGAGAACCCGGGAAGCCATTAGTCTTTGGACCTTCGCTAACAAAGGGTCTTATCTTATGAAAATCTTTACAGTATAGAAGATTATTTTTAATAAAGAACGCCCAAATATTAGCTTCGTTTTTCTTACACCATTCTATTTGTTCTTTGGTATAACCTATTTTAATATCATCACTAACTTTTGGAATAAGAGCATCTTCAATATATAAAATCTTCCCTCTGTCTATCATAAAATCAAGCAATGACTTGCCATTAGGATCAAATTTTACCATCTTTTCAGCAATAGTGCTCATACAATCAGCAATAATATAATTGCTATCAAGACGTGCTGCCAAATATTTAGGTATTTCAACAGAAGGATACAGCTTAAAGTCCTTGCCAAGATACATATCTAACGCAATAGCCATAACCGTATCCAGATAAATTATCCTGTTTTGATAATCCATAAATGAATGATAACTATAAACTTTAGGAATAGCCTTATTAGGAAAATAATGTTTTAGATAAGTAAAAGCTGTTCCTAAATCATTTTCCAACCATTTAACATCAGAATATTTCTTTACGATAGCATCATAAATTTCATGTGTAGCAGGATCTTTAATAAAGTTATAAATCCTTAGAATATTCAAAGTATCATCAAGATTTGCATCCAGAAAGAGCATATAATCTTTCTTATTCTGTTTTAACTCATTCTTTAGATTATCTACATTCAAATTCATCAAAACCTTATCATAACGATAGATCTTTACATCAATTTTAGCATCTTTAGGAAGCTCAATATCTAGTTTGTTTTTCTTATTATTATGACATGATACAAACAAAATACTTATAACACCCATCAAGACTAGTATGTTTCTGCTAAATTTCATTGTTTTCAATTGATTTAAATTGTTATTATTATGCACATCTAAACTTATTTCATAATTTTACTGCAAAAGTATCGTATTCTTTCCGAATTTTAGTTACTTTTGTTGATTATTTTCAAAAAGAACTAATAAATATTAAATCAACATGAAAAAGCTAGCTGTTACTTTTCAACTTATGCTATTATTATTACTGAATAACAAGCTCTCAGCTCAAGATATGAAACCAAATTCATTTCAACTTGGCTTTAGATTTGCTCCTAATATCTCCTGGTTAAAACCCAATGCGCAAGATTATAATTCTGATGGTTCCTTATTAAAGTTCTCTTGGGGGCTAGTTACCGACTTTCGATTTGCCAATAATTATTATTTCTCAACAGGTTTAAATTTTAATGCTTGTGGAGGCAAAATGACGTATTCAACTTTAGATACTGCCAGTAGAACAGGTAAAATGTCACAAAGTTTCAATCTTCGTTATCTCGAGATTCCTTTGTTGTTAAAGATGAAAACTCATCAGTTTAAGTCAGTAACATATTATGGAATAGTAGGTATTGGTGTTGGTTTATTAATTAATGTTAATTCAGACGAAGATTTCCTGCCTACCAATTCAACTATTTCTTATTCTACAACTAATGTTGATATTAAAGCACAAGTCAGAGATTTTAAGTTGTCATTGATTATTGGTGCCGGAGCTATTTATTCATTAGGTGGCTCTACAGCTTTGTTTGGCGAACTTCGTTTTAACAATGGCTTCACTAATATATTAGATTTTAATAATAACATTTCTCCATACACACCTGCTTCAGCGGTTCCTAACTCTTTTGATTTAGGTGTTGGAATAATGTTTTAAACCTACACAACTAATATAACTAATTATAATATAATGAAGATTGCTCTTGCTCAACTAAACTATCATATTGGTAATTTCGAAAATAATACTGTTAAGATAAAGAAAACGATTCTCAAAGCCAAGCGTCTGGGTGTTGATCTGGTTGTTTTTGCTGAGTTATCTGTTTGTGGTTATCCTCCCCGCGACTTTCTGGAGTTCGAAGATTTTATTTCTCAATGCAATGCTGTAGTTGATGATATTGCTTCAGTAAGTAATGGTATTGCAGTCATTATTGGCTCGCCCACAGTTAATCCTGATGTTAAAGGCAAAGATCTCTTTAATTCTGCTTTGTTTATTAATGATGGCAAAGTTATTTCAACTCATCATAAAAGTTTATTGCCTAATTATGATGTCTTTGATGAGTATCGTTATTTCGAACCTAGTCGTAAGTCAAATGTTGTTAATTATCAAGGTAAGAATATAGCTGTTACTATCTGTGAAGACCTTTGGAATATTGGTGAAGAAGTGCTTTATCCCTATTCTCCGATGGACGATCTGATAACACAGAATCCTGATTTAATAATCAATATTGCAGCATCTCCTTTTAATTATGATCAGCGAAACATCCGTAAAGATGTGTTATCAAAGAATGCGCAGAAGTATCATATACCTCTATTATATGTAAATCATGTGGGCGCACAAACGGAATTGATTTTTGATGGCGGATCTTTGGTTATTGATGCAAAGGGTAGGATAGCAGAGGAGTTAAAGTATTTTGAAGAAGATTTTATTATTGTTGATACCGATAATCTCAATACTGTTGCTGAGATTAAAGAAGAAGAGCATGTTCAGGACATTGCACTTATCCATGATGCTTTGGTTTTGGGTATTAAAGATTATTTTTATAAGCTGGGATTCAAGAAAGCCATCCTGGGACTTTCCGGTGGTATTGATTCAGCAGTAACACTTGTTCTTGCTGCCGAAGCATTAGGTAGCGAGAATGTTAAAGCACTTCTGCTTCCTTCTCGTTTCTCTTCTCAGCATTCTATTGACGATGCTGTTTTATTAGCTGATAATATCCAAGTACCTTACGAAACCATTCATCTTGACGAGGCTTACAAGAGTTTTGGCAGTCTTCTTTCGCCTTTCTTTAAGGATATGCCTTTTGATGTTACCGAAGAGAATTTACAGGCTAGAATACGTGCAGTTTTGTTGATGGCTTTTACCAATAAGTTTGCTTATGTGTTGTTAAACACTTCAAATAAGAGCGAAGCTGCTGTTGGTTACGGAACTTTGTATGGTGATATGTGCGGAGGTTTATCAGTGTTGGGCGATTTGTACAAGACTCAGGTTTACGACTTAGCCAATTATATTAATCGTGATATAGAAGTTATTCCTATTAATTCAATCACTAAGCCACCTTCAGCTGAGTTGCGTCCCGACCAAAAGGATTCCGATTCATTGCCTGAATATGATATTTTAGATAAGATTCTTTATAATTATATCGAAAAACGCAAAGGACCAAAGGAGCTTATAGCAATGGGTTTCGACGAAGCTGTTGTTAAAAAGACTTTACGTTTGGTGAATATGAATGAATATAAGCGCCACCAAACTCCACCAATCTTAAGAGTATCTCCCAAAGCCTTCGGTATGGGCAGAAGAATGCCAATTGTAGGAAAGTATCTCTCGTAAGAGAATTAACAATTAACAATTAACAATTAATATTGCCTTGTAGTTGAATTTCCGCTTAGCCGATTTCCGGCTAAGCGGATAGATCTACTTTAAATTAATTTTTATATTTATAACCGAAGTTAGGGTTTAAATATAAAAAAGAGAATAAGAAAGACAACTTATCTTTAGATAAATCGAATCATTGTATATTGCTCTGTCTTAAACCCTCTCCTCTTAGGAGAGGGCAGGGTGAGGTTGTTAATTCAAGGTTTAACCCAAATTACGCATTAGAATAAATTTGATATATATTTTAAATATAATCAATCATTTAATGCATTTATTTTCTAATGCGTAGCATTAGAGAATAATATTGGTTATTTAATTGGCATCTTGATATTTGTAATGACATTTTAATATCTTAATGCGTAATCTGGGTTTAAATATAAAAGGCAGCTGTTATTTAAAACAACTGCCTTTTACTTACTATGTGTTTATTTGTTACTTAAAAAGAATCTTCAATTTCAAAACCAATATGTTTTTTTAATAAAGATCTAACATCTTTAACTGTATTTATTGCTTCTATTCTTTCTTTACCCGACATTTCAATTTTAAAATCAGGATACCTAACCTCTACTCCAAAAGCATTAAGCATTAAAATCTTTTCATAAAGTGTATTATCTATTTGTATAAAGTCGTCAAGTAATGCTAACAGATATCTTAGGTCATGACTCTTTTTATATGAAATAGAAAGGTTTTCCAACAAGCATTTAATATATTTTTCAACTGCTTGTTGACAATGAAAAGCAAGTGTATCGGAATATTCGTTGATATATTGAAATATAATTATTGCAGTTCCCAAATCATGGTCAGCCTTTTCAATCCAATCTTTTAATCGTTCTTCGTTATTTTCTTTCATATAATAATTGAGAGTCTTTAATTGCTGAATTTATAAATGAAAGGCTTTGTCTTTTACCATTTTCAAATTCGTCGTTTGTATACACAACTATATCAACAGGTAATTTCGAATCTTTTAACAACTTTTGAATTTCAACACTTCGTTTAAATCTTGGCTCAGAAGTTTCTTTAATTATTAATAAGTCAATATCACTATCTTCTGAAGGGGTTCCTTTGGCATACGAACCGAAAAGAAATATCTTTTCAGGATTATAACCCAATGCTATCTTATTAATTATATCAGCTATTATTTTTGATTCAATCATTATATATTGATTTTATTTTTGCAAAGATACTAATAAAAAGTTTTCCAATTCGTAATTCGTAATTTTTAATTCGTAATTGTTTTTATATTTATAACCGAAGTTAGGGTTTAAATATAAAAAAGAATAAGAAAGACAACTTATCTATATGTAAAACGAATCATTATATATTGCTCTGTATTATTCCCTCTCCTTTGGAGAGGGCTAGGGTGAGGTCTTATAACCGAATTCAGGGTTTAAATATAAATGAGAAAAAGCAAAAAGCTACTATCAATCCGATAATAGCCTTTTGTATGTTCAACCTAACAGGTGTTTCTCTCCTGTTAGGTTTATGAAGCTCGCTGAGCTTTTAGGATTCCAGTCAGGTTTCACATCCTGACAGGTCTATGAAATGGTCACTGAATTCTTAGGATTCCTTTCAACTTAGGCTCCTAAGCCTGCCGAAGAACACCAACGCAATGGTGGTTTGGGTGATAGTATTGC
>JBAXLO010000098.1:0-15798 GCA_037134755.1 Bacteroidota bacterium
TCTTTATTTTTTCTAAGTAATTCTAGTCTGCTAATTGGATAAAATCCACAAAACCTAACCGCTAAGCAGTAAAAAAACTGCTAAGCGGTATGTCTTCTATTAATTGTTAATTATTAATTTTTAATTATTAATTGTTTTACAACTTTAGGCACTTCAAGTACTGCAAGTACTTCAAGTACTTACTCCACGGTAATTTCATCAACAAACACCCATGCTTTTCCACCACCTTCGCCAGGATGTTTAGGAGGACAAAGACCAATACTCCTTGCAGTTACTTTTACATATCTTATGTTTTTGTAAGTAGTATTATCCTCATAAGTCTTAATAAACGCATCCTGTCGATCAGTTGATTCTTCAGTAAATGTCTTTTTAACTTGCGTATAAGTTACACCATTAGTCGAAACACTAAAATCAACTTCAAAAGGTAAGAATATCCATGCTTTATATTCCTGTAGGAAGCTTATTTTAATGGATTTAATATCTTTATTTACACCCAAATCAACAGTAGCAACCATATCTTTGCCTTCGTATCCCTGCCATAATCCATCATTATGATCCAAACTTCCTTTAAAACCATCCACAAGCCCCTGTTCACCACCGCCAACATATTTATTACTATATTTATTTTCTTGTTTAATATCAACACCTGTTGAAAGTGATGGATAAACATTAACCTTCAGAACCTCTTCAGAGTATGTGTCGTCCTTTAGCCCAATAGCCGAAACCTTAGTAGGTTTATTAAACGACAATGGCTTTAGATATTTTGTAGTTTTCTTAGTAGGAGTTTTGCCATCAAGCGTATAAAATATATGCACAGTTGTATCCTTGCAACTAAGCTTTAAAACACTCTTCTTCGTCAACTTATCTACACTCCCAACCGCTTTAATAGAAGGCGTGCCTGTAATATCAAGAATAGGTGCAGTAACTCCTTTTAAATCTGTTTTATTATACTTAAGTTCTTCAAATATTATCAATTCATTAGCACCTTTTTTCAACCATGGAGCAGGAACATAAATAGTTTGGGTTGGCCCAATATTCCAGTAACGGCCTAAGTTATGCCCGTTTAACCATACACACCCTTTGCCCCATTTAGAAAGATCAAGATAAGTATCACCTATTTCTGTAAGATTAAAAGTACCTCTTCTAACCACAGGACTACTATATTGCGTCCCTTTAGTAAACTTAAAACCTGTAATATCATTAAATGGAAAACCATACATTTCCCAATTCTTAACCTCAAGACCTTTATAGATTACTTTTTCAGTAATACCTTGTCTATTATCATTAAGATAAGGCCCATAGTTAATTCTTCCTGTGTTTTCTAATAAGAGATCCAGCGTAACTTTGCCGGCAGGAATATTAATAGTAACAGTATCCTGATCTAACCTTCTGTCGAGTACCGCAACTCTCTTACCATTAACAAATACAATTGCATAATCCCTCACTTGTTTAATAGATAGCACACCTTTAGAAGGCCCTGTTAAAGTTGTTCTGTAAAGTACATACCCATACCCTTGATTTATATCTTCAAAAGATAATGGATTAATGGATTCGATAGGTTTAGGCAAGTTATTAAACAAGGCAGTAGCTTCATCTAATTTTATAACAGGAGTAGCTATTGTCTTCTTATTCTTAGGAACTTCAGGAAGTTTTGCTAAATCTTCCTTCGACATATGTTTCTTAATAACATCACGCATTGCCATGAACTTAGGAGTAGCATTCCCTGCTTCATTAATGGGAGCATCATAATCATAACTAGCAGTCTGTGGGCTATATGGAGGCATGTTGGCACCATTCCAAAAAGCTCTGGTAGTTCCACCATGTACCATATATATATTAATAGACAATCCGGCAGCAAGAACGGTGTCATAAGTATCTATAAAAGTCTTAAAAGGCACCACATGATGATCTTGTCCCCATGAATCAAACCACGCAGGATACCACTCAGCAATAAAATAAGGCCCATGATTATTGTTATATTTATTAACTAACTCTTTCACACCCTTCACTTCATCCCAACCGTTAACAGCCGGTAACAAGCCGGGCAGATAACCATTTGGCAACTGTGTAGGACCATCGCAAGTATAAAAATCAACATCAAAACCTGCTTCTTTCAGATAGTTTCTGTTTAGGGTAAGATATTCTTTATCCTTATCATAAGAACCGTATTCATTCTCTACCTGAACCATAATAATAGGTCCTCCTTTTGATATCTGTAAAGGAGCTAACTCTTTACCAAAAGCTTTGATATAATTACGACTCATCTCCAAGAACTTCGGATCACGGCTTCTAACTTTAAGATCCTTTTCTTTTATCAACCACCATGGATATCCCCCAAACTCCCACTCTGCGCAAGCATAAGGACTTGGACGAATAATTACCCACAAGCCTTCTTCCTGAGCTGCCTTTACAAAAGCCGCAACATCAGCATTTCCGCTAAAGTCATACTTCCCCTTTTCAGTTTCATGAAAGTTCCAGAATACATAAGTACAAATAGTATTCAAACCCATAGCCCTAGCCATCTTCAGGCGATCATGCCAATACTCACGAGGGATACGCGCAAAATGCATCTCACCACTAATGATTTGAAAAGGTTTCCCATCCATAAGGAAACTTCCCTCACCTACTTTAAAAGTATGCTGAGGATTTTGAGCCTGTACAAACTGTACAAACAATAAAATCGTAATTAATTGTAATAGTTTTTTCATTATATGATTTATTAATTTATGAAATTCGTAATTGTTTTCCAAGTTCAAGTACTTTAAGTATTTTAAGTACTTCAAGTACTTCTTATAACCTCACCCCCGCCTCTCCTATGATGAAAGGAGCTTGATTTGAACATGTATTTATATCCTTATATCATTATTATATTTAAACTTTAAGTACTTTAGGCACTTTAAGTACTTCAAGTACTTGCCCTACTCTTCCGTCTCCATCCTCTTCTTCAAACTCTCCAATTCTCTTTGATGAGAAGCTATTTCATTTTCTTTCCTTTGAATACTTAATTTAGTAGAGCTAATTCTCGATTTCAAACCATCAATTATGTTTCCACCCTTATTAGCCATTATTACAATATCCAACTGATCATTTAATTCCTCCAGATATTCCTCATCCTTTGCTATTTCTTCTTTCAGTGTATAAGTCAGAGTCTCCAGCTCAGTTATTTTGAAGTTCATCTTAAGCTCCCAATTCTTTTTCTTATATCTAAAGAAATCGTCAACCCTCTTAGTTAATATCTCAAATGCCAGTTGAAGACGAGCATAGAGTTGTTCTCTCTCTTCTCTCTTTAATTTTATTCCTCTAAATTCCGATTGTATCTTTTTCAAGAACTCTCTGGTTTCTTTATACTCAGTAGAGGTTTCTGCATGCTTATAACCCTCCTCAACCATAGCTTTAAGCTTGCTATAATTCAATGATGATTCCTGTTCAAATGTCTCTTGATCTTTATTTTGATTAGTATGTAAGATTTCGAAAGCCTCTTGTAGTATTGCATAAAGTTCTTCTTTCTGAGGTCTTAACAACTGTGATTCTCTTATCTCATGTTGAAGATCTTTTAAACTCTCTCTTACATTATGAAAATCTGTAGTCCCTTTAGCTACATCCAAAAGTTCTTCTGCTTTAGGTTTAAATTCATTATAATTACTTTCAGATTCTATTGAAATGCTTATTGATAACTCTTCTCTTTTAGCTTTTACTTTCCTAAAGGCCTCTTGTATCTTTGCATGAAGTTCATAACGCTGATCTCTCATTAAAACACTGTTTTTTAAATCCTCCTGCACCTTGATCAATGTTCCCATTGCCTGTCCGATATCATCGGTGCTTTCTGCAAGACTTATAGCTTCATCTGTTTCTACTTTTAAGAGTTTATAATTATTTAAAGCCTCTGTTTCATCAATTGCAGGACCTTTATCCTGATACTCTTTAAGCTTTGCAAAAGCATCCTGAAGCCTGGCATAAAGCTCATTCCTTTGATCAGGATGTAATCTGGCACCTTTAAAATTTGATTGTACTTCTATCAAAAAGTCCCAGCTCTCTTTAAAACTCTTAGGATTATATGCTATAAACACAGCCTCGTCCACTTCATTCTTAAGCTTTAGATAATTAAGAGCAGCTTCATTTTCATAAGAAGTGCGTTCATCTTCTATTTTCTTGTTTAAGATTAAAAACTCTGCTTGAAGCTTATTATAAAGCTCTTCACGGTTTTCGCGAATCAATTTCAAACCTTTAAACTCATTTTGAACTTCTATCAAAAATCCTTTAGCATCCCTATGATTAGCAGTATTCTTAACCTTCTTGATGGTTTGTTCTAGTTTAACTTTTAGATTATTATAATTCCTAATAGCTTCTTCATCTCTGTTTGCGTCCCAATTCATTATATAATAGTTTAGAATGTGATAATTGATTATTCAATTGTAAGACTACAAAGTTACTTAATTTTTGATATCAGCATCATAAAATAAAATATTTTCTTATTAAAATTATAAAAGTAGCATCAATTTAAACAATCTGAACATCTATAAACTAATTGTATTCACTAAATAATATGTTTGAAGTTTCTAAATGTTTATGGATATTAACTTAATCCTTAAATCCGCAATATATAATTTAATTAAAGATTAACATAACACAGAATCTTATAAGTATTAAAAAAATGTTTGGTATAAATGTTTTCCTAAAAGTCTAAAAAGCTAAAATCCTATTTAATTATAACTTCAAGTACTCAATGAACTTCAAGTACTTCAAGTACTGTCTTTACTTCCCTTTATTAACAATCTCAAATTTAATACTGATAGTTTCGCCTTTATCATCAACCAAAGTAAGTTTATGATTCCCCTTATCGGGACATAATGCCATTTGATGATATTGAGTGGTAGTGCCTATAAAACGATCGTCAACATGCCAATATACAACGGCTTTAGGATTACGATGTGCCGCTTTAAAGATAACATTCCCCTGCTTCCCGTCGAGGTCAACAGGTATATAAATTCTACTGTTGTGCAAAGGATAAATCATTTCCATTGAACGGGTTTCGTTAGCCGGAGCACAATCTTTACGGAAAGGTGGCAGCGTTTGATAAAAGGGATTCTTAGCTTTAAAATACCATTCCATTACAGGCGGTAGAATAAACCAAGGCGTGTGAACCATATTATCAGGAGATTCGCAATTGGAATTAACTTGCCAACTTTCTGTCTTATCGAGATGAACCATCTGATGATAAGGACAAACCGTCGACTTTAAACCTTTCTTCTGCACCCAAACAGTATCCACCATATCGCAAAGGGACGAAGCCCTAAAACCACTAAAATGACACACAGGTATCTCTACCATCTCATCTTCGGGCATCTTAAACCAACCATGAGGCTGCAACACCTTGAATATATCAAACAAAACCGGAGCAGCACTGCCTATCCCCGAAAGGGCAGGACGGCCTTCGCCGGAAGCATTACCAACCCATACTGCTACCACATAATCAGGAGTTACACCTATTGACCACGCATCACGACCACCAAAACTAGTGCCTGTTTTCCAAGCAACTTTCGTTGAAGAAGAAAACTGTTGCCACTGTTGCTCTTCATCAGGTCTTGAAACCTCAACCATAGCCTCAAAGGTTAGCCAAATTGAAGCAGCATCCATCCATGAAGTCTTGTCAGTTGGATCCACTTTCTTTTTGGACTTATCTTCTGCTAAATAAATAGGCGGATGAAAATCCCCCTTATTATACTTGCCATTATAAGCATAATAATGATTAAGAGTACGCCCCATAGAAGCATAAATTCCTGCCAAATCCCAAAGCTTAGCCTCAGCACCACCGAGTATTAAAGACAATCCATAATGCACAGACGACTTATTAAGAGTTGTCATGCCAACCTTCTTTAACTGATTATAAAACTGCTCAACACCATAACTTTGCAACATCTTAACGGCAGGAATATTCAACGAGCGCGAAAGGGCACGCTTTGCAGGAACAGCACCATCATAAGTAAGACTATAATTTTCGGGAACAAAACCACCTATCTGCATAGGGACATCTGGAACAAGCGACGTGGGTATCAACAAACCATCATTAAGCATAGACGCAAACAAATAAGGCTTAAGAATACTGCCCGTACTTCGCGGAGCAGTAATCACATCCACATCATTACCATGATCTGTTTTATCAATACTTGCAGCGTTGCCAACATAAGCCATCACTTTCCCCGAATTAACTTCAAGTACCAAAGCTGCAATATTATGAACTTCATTAGCCTTTAACTCCCTATTGTGAATTGCTACAATTTCATTAACTTTAATCTGCAATTCATCATCAAGAGTTGTATGGATATTCTGCCCTCCTTTACCCTCAGCAATAGCTCTTTCGAGCAAATGAGGAGCAGTTTGAGGCAAAGGAAAAGGTTTCAGAGGCAAAGGCTCGTTCTTCGACAGTTCGCAGGTAGTCTTTTCAATAACACCATGTCTGTAGAGCTTGTCGAGCAACTGATTTCGCTTTCGCAGAAGTTTATTATGGTTTTTACCCGGATAAATCAAAGCAGGACTGTTAGGTAACACTGCCAGAGTAGAGATTTCAGCCCACGAAAGATTGTCAGCACTTACACCGAAATAACGCCAGGCAGCAGCATCCAAACCAACAACATTACTGCCAAAAGGCGCATGAGATGCATATAAATCAAGTATCTCTCTCTTACTATAAGTCAACTCCATCCTAAGAGCCATTATTAGTTCTATGAATTTCTCGTAAAAGGTACGCTCTTTATTCTTCCTTACAAGTCGAATAACTTGCATTGTGATAGTACTTCCACCACTTACAATCTTCTTCTTTTTAAAATTTAGATAAACTGCTCTTACCATCGAATAAGGGTTAAAACCGGGATGATAGTCGAAATACCTATCCTCGAAATGTGTTATTGCTTTCTTGAATTTATCAGGAACTTTACTTGACTGTGGGAATCTCCATTGACCATCTCCTGATATCTTTGCACCCAATAAATTATAATCTTTATCAAGCAAAACTGTGGAATCAGGATCGCTAAACAATGGCCTCGGAAGCGAGAACCAAAAGAGGAGAAATAAAACCAGAAAGACTAAATACCAGACATGTTTCTTTTTAATTCTCCCCGAAACAAACATACGCCATTTCGGGGGAATTAAAAAGATCAGATTCTTTATTTTGCTGAAGCCACTACTTCTACCCATGTTCCGGCAATTCGAGCATTTACAGTGTTATCATACATCGCTTCACAATAAACAGTAGGTAAATAAAACTTACCGAGATAGCTTGAGTTAAGCATAATCTTAAAAGTCTTGGTTTGGTTAGGATTAAGATCGAAATAAGTATAAACCCTATCGTCCCTAATGTCCTGATAATTGAAAATATTAGTATTCTGAACAGCTTTGTGCCTACGACTATAACTGCTTTCATTATCTTCACTATCATCTTCTTTATCCTTTTCTTTAGATTTGGCATCCGTACTTGCCTTAGCAAAATCACTCATCCTTGTATTAAATATCTCCCAACCGGAAGGGAATATTTGTGTTAAAGCCATTTGTTTATAAACACCCCTAAAGCCCGGATTGTCAACAGTAACTTCCACCATAAAGTTAACTCCCTGCTCCAGCTTTTTAGGGTCTATCTTAGCTCCTGCCATTGATTTATAATCAACAGTCATACGCAAATTGTTTTGTGACGAGGACTTATCTCCTGTCAAAGGTATTCCCGACGTAACTACCCTTGCATACAGTAGGTTCTTACCATTATTAATGATTTGAATCTTCCCTTTACTTGAATTGGCTTTAATACTCAAATCAATTTTAGCTATTGATTTAGTGCTTTGCAACACAACAAGCTGTCCGTTATCAAGTTTATAGGAAGCATTAATTCCCTTTCCTGAAGTGCTTCCAATGTATTTACTAACAGCCAGCAAACAGTAAGCAGTCGTTTGAGTGCTCATCCATTCTTCCTTACACATCTGAGCCGAAAGCTCATTGATTAAAGGAGCAGCATTTGTTTTCATGTTCATCAGGCTCAAGGTCTCAATAATCATAGCTTTATCCCTGACATCTGAGCCATAAGTAAACCACATTTCCCGATAAGGTTTAATAAAATAAGATAGATTTGTAGTGAGCTTTCTTGCTATCTCTGGTTTCCCTGCAAGTTGATATGCAGCAGCTAATCTCCACCTTGCAGCAAGTGATAAACCTCCATATTCATATAACTTATTCATAGCACCCATCTCAGGCACTTTAGCTAATGCAAGTGTGTATAAACGATAGGCTTGTATCAAGTCGTTATTATAATAATTAGCATTGTAAGTCCAGGTAATAGCCTTTTGTTTCTGGAATTTCTTCCAAGCAACTATAAATCCGACAGGTAGAGCATAACCCTTTAGTTCTGCTTCAAGCATAAAATGTCCTGCATAGTTAGTTCCCCAATCATCAGCATACTGATCACCGGGCCAATAACTCAAACCTCCATTAGACACCTGGAATGATTTTAAACGTTGTATTGCAGCACTTATATTTTGATTAATCCTTGATTTATTATATTGTGATAAATCTAAAATATCATTTAAATAAAGTTGTGGAAATACTGATGAAGTTGTTTGCTCAATACAACCATGAGGATATTCTATAAGATAACCTATTCTCTTTTCGAGATTTAACGAAGGAATTGAAGATATTTCCAAAACACCTTTATTAGTACCTTGCATTCCAATCAGTTTAAAACTAGCATCCCAGTTTCTACCCGGCTGAATTGTTGATTCAACCACATCCGTCATCCTTGGGTTTGGATTTCTAATATCAATTTCAAGATCATGTACAGCAGTAAGAGTGCCACTTGTAGCAATGATTTTAATCTTTCCAACACCAAAAACATCTTTAACTTTTAATTCAAAATTAACAATATCATCTCCGGGGCGATTGAATGTAAGTTTCTGAGAAGTACTTCCTGAAACAGAAAACATATTATCTGCAACTATCTTAACACTAACATTCTTCACATTCTTTTCCATTGCAAATACACTCACCGGAAGTTTAACAGTTTCACCCGGTCCAACAACTCTAGGCAAAGTCCCAAGCACCATAAGAGGTTTCCTAACAGCAACAGCCTTTTCGGCACAACCATATTTCCCCTTATCTCCAGCCACAACCATCACCCGAACCGAGCCAATATATTGAGGCATCATAAAAGTATGTGTTTTAGATTGTCCTGCTTTCAACTCAAAAGGCCCAATAAACTTAACAATTGGTTTAAAACGATTTGCCTTCATACTCCCTTTCAGTTTTCCATCACCATCACCACCTATACTTAATATCCGAGACAACTCTCCGGAATAAGCCCCCATCACCATATCAAAGAGATCCCAAGTCTTTACACCCAATGCTTCTTTTGCATAAAAAGTAAGCCATGGATCAGGTGTTTTAAACCTTGTAAGATCCAATAATCCCTCATCAACAATTGCTAGCGTATAAGTCATTGCCTTGCCCTTTTCCTCTCTCACAGTAATATTTGCAACTTTCTCAGGCTCCAGCACATCTTTCATTATAATCTTAGGTTTCAAATGCGTATTCGGGTCTTCAACCATAATCGGTATCACCCCGTAAAGCCTTATTGGCAAATCATTTACTGCTTGTGAATGTGGCTGAATCAAAGTGCAATAAGCATAACAATTGGGAGCCATGTCAGCTGTTATGTCAAAGGTAAATTCTGTCTTATTGGCATTAGTTGGAACCCACATCGATTTCAATACTTTAGTACCTGTTTCTAAAGTTAAAAGTATCCTACCATCAACGGAAGTTGGAACAGTTATTTTTGCAGTTTCACCAACATTATATTTCTCTTTATCTGCACTAAATGTTAACATTGCGGCAGATGATTTGTCACCATCCGGATTTCTATAATAACCATACCAATCAACATATACAATCTTCCCTGCTGAATGCCCTGATTTCTCGTCTGTAAACTTAATAAAATAGCGTCCCCAGTCATTATGTTCCACTTTAAACTTATAAAAAGCTTTGCCACCACTAGTAGTAACCGTTGCTGAATCAATTACCTGATGATAGGATGTAGAAATAAAATCAGCTTGCGAACTAGATTCTGAATTATCCCACCACCAACTCCAGTTCAGCTTATAAACATAAACTTTTATAGTGTTATTTAAGTATGGATTGCCATTATAATCAACGTTTACTAAGCTGATATTATATTGCTTATCAGTATAAAGCATGCGATCGGTTTTATTATTATATGGGATGGAAAATCCTATATAAGATTTAAAAGGATAATACGGAATCGTAAAGCGATCTACACTAAAATCACCACCATTTTCATAAACAGTAGTCTCAAAATTAGCCTTTAGAATACCGGGTGCTGAATGCGTTATATTAATATTTGGTGTAATCACAGCTTTACCGTTTTCATCCACCTTTCCGGTAAAAATATTAATAACCTCAGGAGCAAAACCTGTTGTCGGATTATCAAAAGTATAGCCCGGATATTTCTTAAATTCCGTAACTGATTTCATCAAAGTGAGATTAACCGTTGCTTTAAGGTTCTTAGCAATAGCCCCGGTAAGCCAGCTCACTTGCAGATTACCTTTAGTACCTTCATCTTTAGCAATATATTCTTTACCAAATCCAATATTAATTTTCAATCGATTTGGCTTAATCGTCTCTATCTTAATATTCTTTTCAAACTCAATTCCGCCAACTTTCACCTTAGCTTTCCAGTTTCCTGTTGGTGCTGTGCGATCTGTTGCTGTTCTAAAATCATAAAATCCATTTACAGATGTTGTCTTCACCATACGCTTTACAATCTGTCCGTTAGGATTTGTCAAATCAAAAGTCACAGGATGATTATCAGGTAACATTTTCTCTTTATCTTCCAAAATAAAGGTAAGATAAAGTGAATCTCCGGGTCGCCAAACGCCTCTTTCACCGTATATAAAACCTTTTATACCTTTCTGAATCTTATCACCACTCACATCAAACATACTTAGCGAAAGCGACGAACCTTCAATCAATTTCAGATAACCACGCTGCTTATCTTTCTTAGCCACAACCACAAATGGACGCCTTTTAAGCTTCACTTCTGCCTTGCCTTCATCATTGGTAACGGTGCTCAAAAGCAGTTGTTGCTGATAATCGTAAAATTCAAGCGTAACATTTTCTTGAGGTTTGGTAGTAACTATATCAGTTACATAAACATAATAATTTCCCATCGAACCAGCCTTAGCAACAATACCAAGATCCGAAGCCAAAACATTACGCGTTACATGTTTGTCGTTATAATACGTTCTGTTGCAAGGATTATCCCTCTCGCTCCAGTCATAATCATAATATCCTTCTTCATCATAATAGGAATCATAATACCTGTTTTCATAATACCAACCGTCCTCATCTCTCTCATTTACATCGTTCCATGTCGTAAGTTCGTTATCATTTTCAGCCTCCATAGTTGAATCGGGACAATTATAAGTTGAATAAGCCTTCTTAAAACTCAACTTAACCTGATAGATAGCACCAGGTTCAGCCTTTATCAAATCAGCCAGATCAAGCGAAAATCTATTCCATTTATTATAATCAGCAACCTTAGTAAGCGAAACTGTCTTTTTCAACACAGTACGCCCAACCCTAGTAAGTTCTGATGATCCTGCAAGGTCATTTACCTGTAAAAATTGAAGAATATTATTTTCATAGATCTTAATAACTTTCACATCAACAGCCTTCAAATTTACTGCTTCAAAAGGAAGCAACATCCCGTTAGAAGTAGGCATTATCACACCATTACCCAAAAACCTTACATTAGGCTTTGCTTCTTCAATTGGAATTGCCTCGCTCACCGTTTTCCCTAAAGCCCTACCATCAGTATTCTTGATAGCCGGATCTATTTCCAGATTCGAATTCCCCGTACTCTTAGCTGCCGGATATATCTTAAGTTCATTGTCTTCTATCATATACCTCAAATCCATTGTACGAGCATATCTTATCAGTCCTTCCAGATTTTGATTTTCCAGCAATGGATCCGAGAAAAATGCAGCTATATAATTCTCATTATCATTAACTACCCTCACATCAATAAGTTTAAATACACCCAACGAAGGTATTTCAACATCCTTTGTGCCTTTTTTCTTCACTCCAATAGTCGAGCCATTAAAATTAAGCGACACATAACTGGTAGTATTTCCTCTTTTTACAGAATCAATCAGAAAATAATGCACCCTGTTTTTAGCATCATGAGTCCATGTAATGTGCAAATTCTTACTTTCTTGTTCTGCTGTAAGCAAAAGCTCTATATCTTTTTCATTAGCAACGTCGGCAGTTAAAATACTACCATACATTTTCTCTCTGGTTCTATCATTTTTAGAATATGCCTTATGGTTATCAACTTTCAATTCAAAATCTTGTTGCATAGTCTGAAACTGAAACTCCATTGTTGCCAATGAATCGGGCACTTTCATCAGTTTAGATAAATAAAACTTAACATCATAAAACTTTTTAGGTGGCAAAGGTTTGTCAGGCCTGAACTCAACAGTCCGGCTGTCCGCCCAATAAGCCTTTCCACTAATATTAGGACTGAAATCAAATAATTTTTTATCAATTGGAGTATTAAATAAAGCCGAATCCGCAAAATCCTGATTCAACCTCACCTTAATAGTTGTATGTGTGGATACAACCCCCGAAGTAAACGCCTGAACATACTCTTTAAAAGCGGGATTTACCCTCTTAAAATGATGTTTACGACCAGTAACTGCAAAAATTATCAAAGTTGATAATAATAAGCCGCCAACAATAGCGCTAACAATGATTGTTTTGTTTTTCATTTTGCTTTTTTTTGAATTGTTTTTTTTAAATTTAACCTAACATTTTATTTATAATAATTAATTTTTGATAAAAAATATTGTACAAAAGTAACGTAAGTTTTAACATTTATTATAGCATTGTTAAAATATTTTAAAAATATTTTCATAATTAATTTTTTTATGGACATTAATATCATGATATAAGGTAATTATAATTTGATATTAGAAGAAAAATTAAATTATAATAAGAATAAAAAACAAAAAAAAGGATATTATTTTTAATTTAGATAAGATAATATTTACCTTTTACAGGATTAAAGTAATATATTGTAGGATTAAAGTCCCCAAGGCAGGATACAAGTAATATATATCAGGATACATCTTCCCTAGGCAGGATACAAGTAATATTTTCTAGGATACAAGTAAGTTTTTTTAGGATACAAGTAATATATTGCAGGATTAAAGTAAGATTTTTTAGGATTAAAGTAAGATAATACAAGATTAAAGTCCCCTAAGCAGGATTAATGTAAGATAAGACAGGATTAATGTAATATTATACAGGATTAATGTAAAGTTAAACAGGATCAATATAAAAACAGGCAGGATACTTTACATTACAACCTGAGTAAATGTAGTATTATAACTAGATAATCTTATCATAACATAAAAAAAGGACATGTTTTAGCATGTCCTTTTACTCTATATTATTATATTGTATAGTTTTTTAATAAGATCTTTCGTTTTTTCCTTCAATAAAATTAATAAAAGATTTATTAACTACTTTATTGCCACCAGGCGTAGGATACTTTCCTGTAAAATACCAATCTCCTAAATCATTTGGACAAGCCAAATGTAGATCTTCGATAGTTTGATATACTATCTGAACCTTGGCATTCGTATTTTCGGGTGTCAAAAGCTCACTAATTTTATTTGAAATCTGATCAATTGTAAATGGTTTATAGATTTCACGAACATAATTTACAATTTGTTCCTTTGGTAAAGCCTCCTGTGCTTTTGACTTCTTGTAAACTTCATTTATAATGCTCTCTTGCTTCGTTTCTTTTAGCAAAGCAATAGCTGCTTTAAAAGCAATAAAGTCATTAAGCTTAGCCATATCAATACCATAACAATCAGGATAACGGATTTGAGGTGCAGATGAAGCTATAACAATCTTTTTAGGTCCTAAACGATCGAGAATCCTAATTATACTTTGCTTTAAAGTAGTTCCTCTTACGATAGAATCATCAACTACAACAAGATTATCTACTCCTTCGCGAACCACACCATAAGTAACATCATAAACGTGGGCTACTAGGTCATCGCGTTGCTTATCTTGTGTGATAAAAGTACGCATTTTGACATCCTTAACAGCTACAGTTTCGATACGAGGACTTATTGAAAGAATTTCTTCGAGCTTTTCTTTGGTAAGTTTATCTCCTTGTTCAAGAATTTTATCTTTATGAATGTCTTTACAGAAATCATTTAGACTTTCGACTAATCCATTAAAAGCAACGGAAGCGGTATTGGGGATATATGAAAATACAGTGTTGGTAATATCGTGATCAACGGCCTTAAGAATGGCGGGAGTTAGGAATCTGCCAAGCTTTTTGCGCTCTTTATATATGCTAGCATCAGTACCTCTGGAGAAATAGATCCTTTCGAAAGAACAAGACTTAAGTTCGCAGGAAGTTTTACACTCTTTCATATCAACACGGCCATCTTTCTTAATAATAAGGGCATGACCGGGCTTAATAGGTTTAATTGAATCTAATGGAACGTTGAAAGCAGTTTGTATAACGGGGCGCTCAGAAGCGGCAACAATAACTTCGTCATCTTGATAATAAAATGCCGGACGGATACCTGAAGGATCGCGCATGATAAAGGCATCCCCATGACCAAATAAGCCTGCAATTACATAGCCACCATCCCAATATTTGGATGAACATCGCAAAATCTTTTGTATATCGATGTCGTTGGCTATAAGTTCGGAGATTTTTTTGTTGCTATGTCCTTCTTTTTTATATTTACGGAAGAGTTCTTCGTTTTCATCATCAAGAAACTTACCTATTTTCTCTAAAACGGTAATGGTATCATTGATTCTTGTTGGGTGTTGGCCAAGACTTACCAATTTATCAAAGAGTTCGTCGACATTGGTTAGGTTAAAATTGCCTGCAATTACAAGATTTCGCGTAAGCCAATTGTTTTCTCTGATAAAAGGATGAATATTTTCGAGACTATTTTTACCAAAAGTTCCATAACGAAGGTGACCGAGTAATAATTCGCCGGTAAACTCAACGTTTTCTTTGAGCCAAGCAGCGTCATTTAGCCTTTCGGGAGTGTTTTCTTTAATCTTATTAATATTAAGATAAACCTGATCAAAAATATCTTTGATAGGGCTTTCTTTATTGGAGCGTTTTACGTTGATATACTTACTACCGGGCTTTAAATCGAGCTTTATATTAGCAATACCGGCGCCATCCTGACCGCGATTGTGTTGCTTTTCCATCAACAGGTAGAGTTTGTTTAAGCCGTAGAGCGTGGTGCCGTACTTAGCTAAGTAATATTCTGCCGGTTTTAATAATCGAATAAATGCAATTCCGCATTCGTGTTTGATTTGATCACTCATTGTTGCTAAAAGTTTGGTATTTTCTACTTTTGAGTGTGCAAAGGTACAAAATTTAATAATATCATTAAATTAAAACTTCTTAAAACTGCATGGTGGTGGAAAAAGGTGGTGGGATTTATTAATTTTAATGGATAATTATCTATCATTTTAGAGTGCTCTTTTTTGAAAACCCTTGTTATTGCTGAGTTTTATGAAAAAGTGGTCGTATCCATGGCTGGAGGTGTCAATATTTTTTGTTGAGGTGTCGATATTTTTTGTTGAGGTGTCAATAATTTCTGTTGAGGTGTCGATATTTTCTGCTGAGGTGTCAATATTTTTGGCACAGGTGTCGATATTTTTTCAAAAAAAAATAAATATATTTGCAGGGTAGTC
>JBAXLO010000099.1:0-15727 GCA_037134755.1 Bacteroidota bacterium
TGCTTGTCCGAAGCTTCGGACACACGTCCCACGTTTTCATGTAGCATGAAAAAACATTTTTTCTAACTACCCGAGTTTTCATGTAGCATGAAAAAGCCTTTTTTCATGCCTCCCGAAAAAAAAAGATACTCCTAACTGACTGATACTCTATAAAGCCATTTTGGGACACCTGTCCATAGAGCTGTTTATGTGCACTTAACAAAAAGATGTTTTTTTGGTGGTGAGTTTTTAATTCATTAAAATTGGTTCCATATAACAATCTAAGAATTCCTCGGTAACTCCTTTAAGCTTTCTTTTCTGACAAAGAGCATATAATTCCTCTACTGCTGAATATGAAAAGAATCTAGTATTTAAATCTTGAAACTGTGGTTTGTTTGCTTCTTTTATTACTTTTTCTCTATCTTCGTCAGGAGCAACGATTACATATCGAGTTGGAAAAGGAGGGAATTTATCTTTGAAATTCTTCATTCTAGATAACCCACTTGTTACACCTGTAGTATGTTCAACTTCCATTACAGCAGGCATAAGTTTTCCATTTTTAAACCAAATACAATCTATTAACAAAGCTGCTCGTATTGCATCATCATAAGCCGACATAAGTTGTTCATCTTTTAATGAAACAATTACACCTTCAAATTCACCAAGTTTTTTGTTTTGATATAATATACCTTTATCATTTTGTGCAATCCAAGTTCTGAAATTTAATTGATGCCCTATAAAATACAATGCAACTTGAATCTGTGCATGCCTGCGTTGTATATTTATATCTAATTCAGTAGTTTTAATATCTGTTGGTAAAATCAATGCATCGTAAAAAGCTTCTAAAGTTGGTATTTCTGATATAACTATTTCAGTTTTTATTTCCTTAACTGTACCTTGTTTATGTGGGTTATCAGGAGTCCACATTAAATGCTTGTGTCCTCTCTTAATTGAAGGCAACCCTCCGGTTAGTTCTATACGACCTGGATAACAAAATTGAAATTGAGGTGTATGTGCTAATATTGCTTCTAATACACTTCTAGTATTATAACTGGCTCCTAAAACTCTATCAAAATTTATTGGTTGATTTGCAGTAAAAGCATTAGCTATTCTCCATATTAATTCAGATGAAATAGTCTCAACTTTTTTATTTTGGGATGTTTCACCTTTTGAAGGATCCCATCTTTTAATTCTAATAGGACCAACAGGCATTTCAATTTCTACTATTTCTATAAGCCCTCTATTTTTGGGGTTTAAATAATTATAAGTAGCTTTTTTATCTAATTGATTAATATAAGCTATAAGATTACTTGCTGTTAGTTTTTGCATGTGAAATTTTTAAGTCTTTTATTTCGTTTTTATATATAAAATCAAGAATATTATTAGCAAGCCCATTTGCAGCTAAATAAGGAACACCATTACCAATGGATTTAAACATATCGGTTAAAGTTATGTTAGCAGGTATTTCAAACTCTTCTGGTAGTGATTGTATTGCAAGAGCTTCTGCCGCAGTTATCCTTCTTTCTTTGTAAGGATGTAAATGTACCTCATTGTTGCCATATGCAGCTGTAGGAGAATAACGCCAACGATGCAAACGTTTATATGACTTTTTTAAATCATCCCCTTCATCTATAACTTTAAACTTCTCTAATCCTGCTTTTGGCTTAAAATAATGATTTGAGTTAAAATGATTTTTAACATTATTTTTTTGAAACCAATATTCAACTGTTAACTCAACTGGAATATTTTCTGGGCAAGGTTTTACAGAATCTTTAATAAATTTATCTAAAGTAGGCCAATTAAAATTAAATACAGAATCTGCTTTAAACTTAATATTATTATCCCAATTAAAATTTTTAATTATAGGTGTACCATTCAATTTAAAACCTAAATCACCTAAAACATTTCGTTGAAATCCTATTAATATAATTCGTTCCCTATTTTGAGGTGCTCCATATTCAATAGCATTTATAAGTTTTTCTGTTATATAATATCCCTCGTTTATAAGTTTAATTTTTATTGATTCAAAAAAAAGTCTATGCTTAGTAGTCCGATAAAGTCCTTTAACATTTTCAAATAAGAAAAAATCAGGCTTGTTTTTACATATTAAATCAATATATGTACTAGTTAATTTCCCATTCTCACCATTTTGCCCTCTATTTTTCCCAGCAACAGAAAAATCAGGACAAGGAGGTCCACCAATAAATCCTATTAAATTATAATACCTTCTTGCTTCTTTAATATTATCAAATAACCAATTTGAATTTAAATTTGAAAGGTTTTCTGTTATATCTGCAACTTGATAACCAAATCTAGGAGGATTAATACCTAATTTTTCTCTTGCACCAATATAAATATTTGCAAATTGTTTGTAATACTCATTTACAAATAAAGTTTCAAATTGATTAGTCTTTTCAAAGCCTAAATCTAAAAAACCAGCTCCAGCGAAAAAGGAAAATATGCCTATTTTTTGGTTCATTTTTGATTGACTTTTTTAGATATTAATATTTCTCAAAAATACTAAAAAAATAGATATGAAAATAACTTATTATATTTTATTATGAAAATAAAATTTCACACTTTTCAAATGCACACAAAATGAAGTTAAGTCATTATTAAACCCAGATTACGCATTAAGATATTAAAATATCATTACAAATATCAAGATGCCAATTAAATAACCAATATTATTCTCTAATGCTACGCATTAGAAAATAAATGCATTAAATGATTGATTATATATAAAATATATATGAAATTTATTCTAATGCGTAATTTGGGTTAAACACAAAGGAGTTGAACATATTTTAAAGTTATCATCAGATAAAGAAAGAATAGTAAGGAAGTTTGTAAAAGAATAGAAGAGAGTGCCTAAAGTTTGGAGTGCTTAAAGTTTAAAAATAAAAGAGTGGCTAAATTAATCCACACAACATATACACAATAAAAAATCTCCTGACCAATAAAGATCAGGAGATTTTTCAAAACAATAACTAATTAAATAAACTAGTTAGCTTGAATTTCTTCGGTTTTAAAAGGTAGTATCGAAACAAAAGACTTATTGTCTCTACGTTTTTTAAATTCAACAATACCATCAACAAGAGCAAATAAAGTATGATCTTTACCCATGCCTATGTTTAAACCTGGATTATGAACAGTACCACGTTGTCTTATTATTATATTTCCGGCGATAGCTACTTGTCCGCCATATATTTTCACACCTAAACGCTTGCTATGTGATTCTCTACCGTTGCTTGAACTCCCGGCACCTTTTTTGTGAGCCATAATTAATATTTTTTAGTCTGCTATTGCAGCGCTTGTTATTACTAATATTATAAACTAATGTTTTCTATTTGTATCTGGGTCATATACTGACGATGACCGTTACATTTTTGATACCCTTTTCTTCTTTTCTTCTTAAATACAAGAACCTTATCAGCTCTCATATGCGAAAGTATCTTTGCTGTAACTTTAGCACCATTAACGATAGGAGTTCCAACTTTCACCTTACCGTCATCTGCGGTAAGCATAACATTGTTAAACTCAACATTAGCGCCTTCTTCACCTTCTATACGATGAACAAACACTTTCTGATCTTTTTGCACTTTAAATTGCTGTCCTGCTATATCTACTATTGCGTACATGATTTATGAATGTATTAGTTTCCCCATTTTTTAATGGGAGTGCAAAATTAAACAATTATTTTTAATTATCAACACTATTTTGTTAAAAAAATTTCTTTTCTTTCAATAAAGTTATCTATCTCTTTGATACTACCTCATATTTGTTATCATAATTAACTGTATATTTCCCTTTAGGCAATGCTGAGGTATCAATATATTTTTCTTCTCCTGTTATTAAAACCTTCCCATTTGCGTCCAAAACCTCATACATTGTTGGTGACGAAAACTCAATTCTGTCTTTTATTTTCTCTGTCACTATTGTTATTTCCCTTCCGGGGACTACATATTTTGTTTCTTTTGAATAAGTTTCTTTACCTTGTGAGTCTTTAAATATAATCCTAAAAAGGTTCTGACCTGTATTAGGGCTTATCTCTACAGTATAATTATTTCTTGATGTAGTATCAGTATTTTTAACTTCTGCTGCTTTTATCCATTTCCTCCACCTATATTGTTCTACAACAAATTTCCCTTCCCCTGAATTACCCTTAAGCTCCCATGTTAAGAATTTCTTCTTATTTATTTTAGGTATTCCAAACGAGAATGCAATTGTTTCTTCAAGTACTTCAGGATTTATTATTTTTGGTTTGCACCCATTCTTATGAAAGATTCGCACATGTACGTTTTTACCTGTTTCAATATGCATATTAGGAAAATCAATTTCAAATGAATTGGAAATAATTTCATCATGTGTCTTCTGACCATTAACCCATACCTCATTAACACAATACCCATCACCTGATGAAGGATTTAAAACAATAAGATTCTTGCCTGCGTAAATCCCATCAATATTTACTTCTTGAGCAAATGATGATATTATCGAAAATATAAAGATTAAACTTATTAATAATAAGCGTGTTTTAAATTGCATTGTGTCCTTTTAATTTGAGTGCAATATTATAAAAAAATTACATTTTATTTATGATAAAATTAATACTTTAATTATGATAAGACTTTTAGTATTGAAGAATAATAAGTTTATAAAAACAATAGCTTAGCTAAAATACTTTATATTTCGTTTGTGTAAGAACTTATAGATATAGACACCCATAATGCAACCGATGGTATTAGCAATAAAATCGTAAACACTTGCTGTTCGACCAATATTCATGATGCCTTGTAATATTTCTGTAATGCCTCCTAAAAACACACCGAAAGCGACAGGGATTCCAATATAAAACCTGCTTAGTAGCGGATACTTTGTTTGTTTTCGAAAACCATTTAGTAATAATATCACTAATGTACCAAACATAAAAAGATGAACAATCTTATCGGGCTCGAACATATCCATAAACTTAGGTGGTACAGGAAAAGCATCGCCAGGCAATAATGTAAGCAAAAGAATAACAAGCACCCAGATAAGTGCCGGTATATTTGGCTTTATAAACATAGGATTGTTTTATTTGGATATTAAATCTATAAAAATCGTCATTGCGAACACAACGATGTAATACTATTTCTAAAAACAGTTTACAACTTATACTCGCAATGACGAACTTGCAAGCCTTTAAAAGTCTTGCAGATTTAATTAGGTCTATTTTAAACCTAAATGAGCTTTGTAAGCAGTTGCATCAAGCAATTCGCCAGCTTCAGCAGGATTAGTCATCTTTATTTTAACTATCCAACCCTCACCATAAGGATCTTTGTTAACCAATTCGGGAGTTGCTTCGAGTTCTTCGTTAAACTCCATAATCTCACCACTTACCGGCATAAACATATCACTAACTGTTTTAACAGCTTCGATAGTTCCAAAAGTTTCTTCTTGCTTTAAGGTTTCACCTACCGTTTCGCATTCGATAAACACGATATCACCCAATTCGTTTTGAGCATAATCAGTAACTCCGCAATAAGCTTCGCCACCTTCAATCTTCAACCATTCATGGTCTTTAGTGTACTTTAATTTTTCAGGAATATTCATTGATATATGATTTATTTAATTGTGTCCAAAATTACATCTTTTTATGATAACAATAACAATAATAAAATTATTATTTTACTGAGCTAACGAAAAAGTAAGGCTTAAACCTGCATTAGTAGTCGATTGCGGGAACGAAGATGATATAAAAGGATTGTTAATTACCTTATCGAAGAAAACACGAATCTTGAAACGTGTCGATAACATATAATCAGCAGACGTATTTATAGAAATCACCTGTTGCCCTTGCGATATCTGATTAACATCTAAATCTACCTTCCTTAAAATAGTTTCATTAGACCTTAACGAGAGATCAAATTTAATATTAATATCACTCTTTAGTTTCTTTGTTTTACCTCCTTGCGCAATAATATTTAGCTGAACATCTTTTATACGATATCCCAATCCAAGAATATATTCGTTACTAGTAAGCTCTGTAAGCTGATTATTGGTAAAACTAAGAGATATATTTCTTGATTTCTTGATTTCGATATTAGTGAGCAAACTATTCTGCCATGTTATTTCTATCTTAATCAAAGGAGCAAACTGTTCGTTTATAGTAACCTGATCAATTTGTCGAGCAGCAATATAATTACCCAATGTATTTTTAACTTGTTGATATCCGTCAGCCGAACTATAATTAACATCGGTAGTATAAGCTCCAACAGCATAAGTTGAACGATACGAGTTAGAAATTGTAAGAGTCTTAACCCAATTTTTAAGAAGCTTAAGCTTAGATAAACCCGTATAAGTAATAGTCCAGTTAGGCAGAGGAATCTTTGGGAAAGGAGAAAGCATCACACTAGTAGGATTCCTTCCTGAATAAGCTGCTAAGAATGCTGGTATCAATACATCCTGTGAAGTAGGACCATAACCTGTAGGGAATTTCAACCCGGTAACTGTATCCAATGTATAAGATCCCTGAACATAATGAGGATTTGCATTAGCTAAACGTGCAGCAATTATTTCACGATTACTCAAAAAAGTCTGGAAAGTTTTATTAGAGTTATCCGAATTATTTGATGTAAAAGCAGTAGCTAACGATAAGAATGATATACTAAAACTTCCTGTAGTAATAGGAGTAACAGGATTGTTTAAAGGGAAATTACCATTCGCATCAGCTTTGAAGAACTCACTATGATTTTCAGTATAAGTTCTGTTAGCTATTATTTCAATCTTCATATCGCTAATAGGTTCAAAATCCACCCTTGCATTCAATGTATTTGAATATTTAGTAAGATATTGATTGTTCATTAAAGTATCGGTCGATAACCAATGATTCCTAACAGCATCAGAACGAATATCTCTTTGCGAACCAAAAACAAAACCAAATCCCGGAGCATTCTGTCCAAAGTTATTACCCAAAGCAGTAGGAGTTGGCATAAAACCAGGTAACAATATCCCCTGATTTTGATTGTATGATATAGAAGCAGTTTTAACACCAGTAACAAATCTTAAAATACCATCAGCAATCTTCTTAAACGCAGATTCACTAGGTTTTTTTATAGTATCATTTGCCTCATCAGCTTTATCATTAGTCTCAATCTTATCTCTTACACCTTTGCCTTTAGGAGGCCCCATATTCATTTTAGCAGGCTTATTCTTTTGATTAAGTTTCTTTATATAAGGAATCTTCTCAAATAGTGTAGTCATATTTACATTCCCATTTAACTGTTGAGTGTTCCCGTTTTCAATAGTATTCCCAAAACTTTTAAGAGATAATGGAGAAGCATCCCATTTATAATCACTACCATATTTAGCACTTGCACTTACCCAACTTAATATAGGTATTTTATTAATAGGAATATTGTAATTAATATTCATATTCTGCCCAAAATGTTGCATTCTACCCATATCAAACACATTTGTCCAGATAGAATCTCTCTTTTGTTTAGTATCAATTCTCCCTTGTGGCTCATCAATTACAGCATTGGCAGTAGAAGTATAATCCATCGTTAAAGAAGTGGCAAGATCGAACTTTAAAGAATAAATTCTATTCCAGTTGAATGTTTTAAAGAAAGTCGGTTCAAGAACAATTAAATCCCCTGTTTTATTACGAAGTTTGTTTTCTTCGTACTGACGATCCATTTCAGTTCTAAATGACAAAAGTTTTGGAGAATAATAAAAATTAAAATCTTTGATAAGTGAGAATATCTTGTATTTACTTATAAATCCAATCTTCTGAAATGGTCTTACATTCTTAGCATTATTAACATAATTATATCCAATACCACCCTTGTATGTTTTCTTTATATCATATTCAATATCTATATTTCTATGATATATTTCAGCATAAGAATAAGAGACATCCAAGTTTTCAACATCGTAGAATTTAGGTTTCGAAACAGTAGAACCTACTCTTTCTTTCCTGATGTTCATAAAATTTAGATTCTTTCTGGTTGTATAATCTTGTACAATTTGTTTTATTGAATCTTGTTGAGCTGTTGTTGGATAAGTATTAAGATCATCCGAAAGTTGAACATCCGGATCTAATGGATTATATTTAGGATTACTTATGCTCTTAGAATAATCATAATGCATTGGAATCTTTAAACCTGTACCCTTTGGAAGTAATTTGCCTAACTCAAGGTTTGTAGATACATCGTATGCAGTAACATTATCTTGAGATGTTTCTGTTATTTTCTGTTCGATGGATCCAAATCCTGCGGAGGTATGCGAAAGTGAAGCAGCTATATCACCCAAATCTGCCAGATTTGCTCTTACTCTTGCTGTAGCAGCCCAACCGTTTTTATCGATAAAGTCAGTTAACCTTAATTCATCAATCCAAACTTCAGCTGATTTAGGCAACATATCATCATTATCATTAATTGTCTGCTTTTTTGGATTCCTGATTCCGATCATTATAGTTTTAACACTACCTAAATTAGGCGAACCAATAACAGTAACTTTAGCTAATCCAACATGTTCTGAATAAGGCTTATTATAGCCTACAGTAGTGTTGCCTTGTCGTATTAAAACATTCCTGTTTTCCTTAATTGATACAATATTTAGAAGATCAATATCAACATTATTTACATCTGGCCATATAATATTATCATCACTGGTACTCACACCCCAAGGCGTTACCGCTAATGGTAATTCATACTCATAATAGTTTTCAGTAAAATCAGAACCTAAACGAACAAAGACTGTAATATCTCCATTTCTCAATGCATCAGTTACTTTTTCAGCATGAGTGAACATTTGTAGGTGCTGAAACTGTCTAAGATCAAATTCTGTAGTTTTATAAATTGCTTTAGCATCACCATCAGCCAGATTAATCACTTTCATACTTAATGATTGTTCATTTAGTTTTGCTAAGTTAGTTGTAGCTTGATTAATTTGCCTGGCTATACCTGGTGGAATAACATATGGAATAGGGCTTTTGCTTCCATTCTCTTCAATATTTACTGCTGATATATTAAAACTTGTCCCTGATTGATCTGTAGGAATATAATCACCATTTGCTAATAAACTATGACCATACTTATACCAATCGCCTCTAATAAGTTCTAATGTAGCAAAACGACAAGTAATCTGTTGTGTGAAACCTTTTAAGAACATTCTTAAGAAACGAATTGACTGGAAATTCTGAATAGTCCCAACTACTTTATCAGGGCTTCTAACCGGTATCTTAAATTGATACCATTTTGTACTGACTGTACTTCCATTGGGCAATCTTACTCCTTGAGCTTCGTGCATATCAGTAATATAGTTTTGTCCAACAACCATTTTGCTTGGTCTAAGGTCAATAACATATTGATAGTAGTTTTCAGATTCGCTTAAAGTATTATCATAATTAATATCTTCAACATTTGGCATTGTTGTAGACATAGTTGGATATGATTCTGTTGAATTATTTGAAGAAGGCGAATTACCATCAGGGTTACTAAAGTTCTTATATCTTACCGTTATATCATGAAAATTTGAACTATTATCATAGTCAGTACCTCTCCAATAATGATAATCATCAGCCGATGGATCGGCTAAAGCTTTTGTATATGCTCCTGATGAAGTACCTAATGAAGCAGAAGTAGCTATTTTTTGTATATAAGTTGTATCAAAAAAAGATTTTTCATCTGTAGTACTTAAACCATCATAACCAACATCCTGATAAGGTCGGGCATTGGGATCGTTATCAAAGGCATTAACTAATGCCTGCAACTTAGGAACTCTTCCCCATATAGTTGTATCTACATTAATTACAGCAGCACTTGTAGGCAATCCATTTTCATAAGCTTTTCTTCCATCTCTTAAAATATCTTCTGACACATCACCAAGATTAAAATAAAGTTGTCCTCCTGAATGTGTTGGATTATTAATAAAAGGATCCATCATCCAGAATTCAATATACTCAACATTGGTAGCTTCAAAATCTGTAGTTTCAAGCTTACGCATGATACCTGCCCATCTGGTATCAGGATTTTTTAAGCTTCCATCTACATTTAAACCATGAGATATGCCTCCTACTCCATTAACATCATAATTATATGGTCCTCTTTCTGTAGGATAATAAGCCAAACTAAGAACAGCAATGTTTGATGGAGTTCCACTTGCTAACTCTTTATTAGGAAACACTTCATTTTCGAACACCTCTCTTGCATAAGAATCTGACTGGTCAGTTGTGGTAACATTCGAAGGCTTAGAACTAGGATCATAGAAAAGTGGATCAATAACATACCAAGCAAGCTTAGCTCTATTAAAACCATAAGCTAAACCTGTACTGGCTGCTGCCTCCGGAAACATTCCATATTGTGTTTGCCCCTGAGGTGTACTAGCTAAAAACCATGAACCAACGTTCTTAATATCTATAGCAGATAAGCTCCCTTCAAAATCATCAATATAAGATGTTCCGGTTGAACCTATAGCACTTGAATGTCCGGGAATGAATTGTGCAAACTCACCATAAAAGTTAATCTTTGAAACAGCTTTAGTTTGAATAAAAGGTAATAAGTCAACCATTTTGGTTAATAGCCTCGACTCCGTTTGGTACGAGAGATCAACACCCCATATTGTATTTGAAATAGGTTCGTCACCATAGTTCACCTTTTGTGTAAGTGGACTTTGGTGAAGGTTCATAATAGTTCCTCCAATATTAAAATCTTTGTTGACTTCGTAGTTGACATGAGCTGCCATCATACGTTTAGTCATGATGTTGAACATCGAATTACTTTCAAGCGAAATGTTAATTGGTTGACCTGAATTCAATATACCTTCATTGATAATTTTAACTCTTCCCAAAGTATAATCAACAGTATAATCGGTGTTCTCAGTTAAAGGCATACCTCCGGCAGTTACTTTTACAGAGCCTTGAGGAATATTAAATCCTCCTAAAGATATTTCGGAACCTGATGCAGCTTTATAAGTGCCCGAGAAATAGAATTTATCTTTGTCAGGATACTGTTGAGCTAATGTTCTTGTTAAAGTATATAGTGAATCATAACAATATTTTTTAGCATATACAGTATCACCTAATATTTTCCCTAAATCTTTTCCAAAAGGTTCTACAAGTGGAAAATAAATCCTACCATTTGTAGCTTGAATAGTCCCTCCCTGAGTTGCTGCATTATCTATAAAATCAAAAACTCCATCAGGATCAGGATTCATCTGAGCATCTAGGGTATCTAGATGTAATAATCTTATTAAAGCGACACCTTTCTTTGGACCATCTGTAAAATAACCTGTTGGAACTCCATTCTGGTCACCTGAATAAAGAATATTTAATCTAAAATCTTGTTTATTTATCTGATAAGCCCCTAATGAATATACATTCTTCATCATCAAATTCCATAAAGGGCTGGTTGTATTAAGGGTGGAACTCTTTAGTAATTTCACAATCATAGTCTTTGGATCAATAACCTGATCAGAAAATTGACCTACCTGATAAACTGTAGGGCTTCCAATAATAGTGTATTGAAAAGCAACAGCAAGTACTTGGTCAGGATTTAAAGCTTGATTAATCGATATAAAACCTAATTTGCTATTAAAAGTATATTCCGTCGGCATTAATTTCTTTGCACTTTCTACTTTTTCATAATCTTTTCCTGAATTATATCCTGCCAATTGAAGCGTATTGCTAAGTGTATTTATATCACTTAAAGTTGTAGAATTTAAATAATTGTTCAACGAATTAGCAGTGTCAGCAGGTAATGGTGATCCAGGATAATTATAGACAACTACATTGGGATTCGAAGGTTTAGTTTCACCTAAGTCAGTTAAAGCTACTATGTTTCTGTTGTTAGTAGTAGGAGCTCCTATATTAGTTCTCCAAACTTCCATTCTTGTAATGTTTATGTTTGAACTTATAATAGGAAGACTTGATAATGCTTTATTATAATTATCTCTAAAATATTGAGCAATAAAGAAATGTTTATTCTCTTCGTACTGGTCTGCTTTGAATTTAAAAGTACTGGTTTGAGCTCCACCTTGTACAGTAATGTTTTTTGATTCTGATTTCTGTTCAGAGAAAACACCTGTAACGGTTGTTCTGCCAAATTTTAATTTTGTCTTTACCCCAAACAAGCTTTGGCTTCCTTGTATAAGTGTACTATTAAGAGGTAAATTAACATCTCCGGCTTCTATTAACTGAAGTATTTCGTCTTCCTTACCTTCATATTTTAGCTTTAACTTATTCTCAAAAGCAAACATAGACTCTGTATTGTAATTGGTCTTAAATTCAATCTTATCACCAATCTTAGCATCAACACTCATCTGAATCTTCTCTTGAAAATCAAAATTCAAAGTACTCCTTTGTTTTATATTCAATGAAGGATCTTGACGGCTGTTACCAATAACACCAAAAATGAGTTCGGCAGAGCCCTGTGGTTTGATATCAATTACATTACTGCCAAATATCTTATCAAATACTTCGCCTCCAATCCTTAGCTGAGGAATCAAACCTCCTCCCCTATTACCAACACTTGCAGCTTTAGTTCGTTCGTGCCAATAACTGCTGAGCGATTTATCCATATCATAATCCTGATACTCTTTAAAAGTCATAGTGTTTGGCGCACCATTATCTATACTTCCTATTTTATTGTTAAAGATATATTCATTATTTTGATAATCATAACTAATCGAATCAGTAAAATTAGAAGGATTATGAAGATATAAAGGATGTGAAGCAGGAGGACCGTTATATTGAGGATCTTCTTGTTTGATTGGGAAATGAAGATTAACAACCGGATTTGGTGTATCTTTAGGTAGCACAAGATTATTCAAAGCTGTATTAATATACTTTGAAGCTCTTAATTTTGCAGTTCTACCTTTAGAGTCAGTAACCTGTAAAATCAAAACTATAAATCCCGTAATAAGCAGTAAGCTTATTAAATATCTTTTTATTCGCACCAATATTCTTTAGTTTATAGTACTTTTAAAGCGCTTTTAATTAACTGTTCGACAGTAGCATTTACATCTTCTGATCGAATAATCTTATCAAGCGTTTTTTCCGCCATTACTTTGTTGAATCCTAACATAACTAATGCTGATAACGCTTCATCCTTCTTTGTATTGTGTGAAGATGAAAAAATTTCTTTATCAAATGATATTTTACCCATCTTATCTTTCAAGTCTAATATAACTCTTTGAGCTGTTTTGCCGCCAATTCCCTTTATTGATTGCAATACTCCAACATTGCCTAATAGTATTGCCTGTATTATTTCGTCAGGCGATAAGGACGATAACATCATGCGGGCAGTATTAGTGCCTACTCCTGACACACTTATCAGATGTCTGAATAATATTCTTTCGTTATCGGTAAAAAAACCATAGAGTGTATGAGCATCTTCTTTTATAGAAAGATGTGTATAAAGGCGACATTTGGTTTCATCTTTAATTTTAGAAAACGTATAGAGCGATATATTTATCATATACCCAACACCCCCACAGTCAATAACAGCATAAGTAGGTGTTTTCTCAATCAGATTTCCTTCAAAATAAGCATACATAACAATCGATTTAGTTAAAATATATATTAGAGCCTTGAATTACTAATCTGCAAAAATACAAAAATAAAGGATAAGTAAAAGATAAATGTGTAAGATAATAATAATTGTGAGCCACTCATGGGACTCGAACCCACGACCTGCTCATTACGAGTGAGCTGCTCTGCCAACTGAGCTAAAGTGGCCTGAAATAAAAAATGACTAATGATTAATAATCCATTAGCCATAATATTTTACGTCGGGATGAGAAGACTCGAACTTCCGACCCCCACGTCCCGAACGTGGTACGCTACCAACTGCGCTACATCCCGAAACTTTGTCTCCCCGGCGGGATTCGAACCCACGACCCATTGATTAAGAGTCAATTGCTCTACCAGCTGAGCTACGGAGAGTTTCTCTTTAAGAGTTTGCAAAAATAGTAAAAAGTTTGTTACTACCTAACAAATATTTGTATTATTATAGAAATAGATTAGCTGTTTGTTGATTACCAATAATTAAAAACCCTTCATCTATTAAATGATGAAGGGTTTATTACTTTTCCCTTATTCCTTTTTACTTTACTTTATGGCGTTATATAAATAAGTTTAGTTGCAGTTGCTGAACATCCTGTAGTAGGATTCGTTTCTATTACATTAATTGTCCATTGTCCATAAGAACCACAAGGATCTTCAAATTGAATAAAAACACAGTTCTTTGCAGTAGATGAGCAATAACCTTTCAATCCCGGAGCACTCCATGAATATAAATTGCCCACATTTGCCGGTGTAGAATATTGATAAGTTGCTAGCTTAGGCACAGAATAGAAATTATTAGGTGAACCGGTAATTATAGGTGATGGAGCAGCTTTAACAGTTACATTGTAAATAGTAGCGGATGCTGCTGTACATCCGTAAGAATTAATATAGTTTACACTTACTGTTTGAGCACCGTCATTATTGCAGGTAACTGTAATTGTATTAGTTCCTGCACCTGCTGTAATAGTTCCTCCCGGCACTGTCCAAACATAAGATGATTTGCCTTCTTCGGTTATGTAAACATTTCCTGCTGAGTTGTTGCATATTCCTGTAGGTCCACTTATAGTAGGAACTGGTAAAGGATTTACTGTAACTGTCCATGTTCCTGTAGAAACTATTGGAGTTGTGTTGCAAGTATTATCATTTGTATATCTTTGGTAAGATGTAGTAGCAGTAACAGGACTTGCAGGAATATAGGTAGATGCTGTTGCTCCACTTATTGCTGAACTGTAACTATCAGCCGAGGATCTCCACTCATAAGTAATAGAATTATCTCCTCCGCTTGCATCAGTAGTATTCCCTATTTCTGTGCTAGGATTCGTATTATAACAAATACTTTCGCCTGTTGAAGCTATAGATCCTGCTGCAAAGTTGTCACGAACTGTTACGGTCCATGTACCTGTGGATACTTCAGGAGTTGTGTTGCAGGTATTATCTTTTACATAACGCTGATAAGAAGTAGTTGTTGTTAAAGGACCTGCTGGAGTATAGGTAGACAAAGTTGCACCACTAATTGCTGAAGCATAACTATCAGCTGAAGATCTCCATGAATAAGTAATTGAATTATCTCCTCCACTTGCTATTGTTGAACTGCCTATTTCTGCAATTGGATTTGTATTATAACAAATAGTTTCGCCTGTTGTAGTTATTGCTCCTGAAGCGAAAGCACTATAAACTGTCATAGTTATAGGAGATGTATAATCAGAATAACAAACATTGCTGCCGATTGTTGAAACTGTTCTTCTCTGATAATTGGTAGTAGCTGTTAAGGTTGGTGGTTGGTAGCCTGCCGCTATTTCTGAACCAATGGTAGCATAGCTTCCACTTGCGTTGGTTCGCCATTCATACGTTATCGTATTTGAGCCTGTGCCTGCTGTGGCAGATGATAATGCAACAGGTGTTGTATTGTTACAAATGGTTTGGGCTGTAGCTATTGTTCCTGCTGTTACTACAGATTGAACATTTACATTAGCGTAACTTCCGGGTATATCATCACATACACCACTCTTTACCACTGCTCTGAAACTGGTTGTAGTGATAAGGTTTGTTGCAGTATTGGTAGTACCTGTATTACTTATATCATACCAATGGTAGCCCATATCGTCAGTGTATTGCCATTTGACAACACTTCCCGTATGACTGTAAAGTGTCAGTACCGTGCTGTTAATGCCGTTGCATACATTGGCACCACCCGATATA
>JBAXLO010000100.1:0-15712 GCA_037134755.1 Bacteroidota bacterium
CCTCCTGTTGCTAAGCTTTCGATGGATCAAACCCAGTATCAATTCTTAAGTGGTTATACTGCTAAAGTTGCCGGGACCGAAAGAGGAGTTAAAGAACCTACTCCAACCTTTTCTTCTTGCTATGGTAAAGCATTTCTTTTGTTGCATCCTACCGTTTATGCTCGTGAGTTAATACGCAAAATGGAACAACATGGATCTACTGCTTATCTTGTGAACACCGGTTGGATTGGTGGTGCTTACGGGATTGGGAAACGTATTGATATTCCTTCAACCCGTGCTATTATTGATGCTATACTTGATGGTTCAATTGAGAACGCAGAATTCGAAACTCTTCCTTTCTTTAACTTATCAATACCTAAAACAGTAAATGGTGTAAAAAGTGATTTGTTGAATCCTCGTAATTTGTGGCAGAACCCAAAAGATTGGGATACTGCTGCAATTAATTTAGCAGAGAAGTTTATTAAGAATTTTGAAAGTTTTACTGATAATGACGAAGGCAAACGTTTAATAGCTGCTGGACCTCAGATATAATTAATTTATTATAATTTAATGGAGCCATTTTAAGCTTTAATGCTTAAGATGGCTCTTTTATTTTATAATAATTTCATATTAAATTATTTTGTTAAGAAGTTATTAAAATCACAATAATAGTACTCAATTTGTAGTTATTATTCAAGAATTAATATTAATTTTGCAGCATAATTACAATATACTTATATGGCACTACCAGATGAAAGACTAGAAATCGGAACAAGATATACTATAGAAGAGATAGAAAGTCTAGGTTTCGTAATTAAAAAACAAGCTCACGTTGGTTTAATATGTAGAAAAGACGACTATATATACATCTTCGATCCAGTTAAACCTACAGAAGGTAAAGGATATACATTTAAAACTTTCGTTAAGGATTAATTTTCTTAATCTAATTTCCTATATTATTTTTCTTTAAACCAACTATATTTACATTAGTTGATTTATATGTTTTAGGCATGCTTGATGCAAATCTCTAAAATAAGTACTATTAACATACTTATTTCTATTTTCAAAATAATAGAATATACTTTGTTATAAAATTAAAAAGTGCCTAAAGTTGATATTTATTTTCAACTTTAGGCACTTCAAACTTTAAGTATTTCTACTTAGTCTAGCTCGTGAACTACAAGACCACTTCTAAGTTTAGGTTCGAACCAAGTAGTTTTTGGAGGCATAATATTACCGGTGTCGGCTATATCAATTAATTGTTTCATCGAAACGGGATAAAGTGCAAAAGCAACTTTCATATCACCATTATCAACTCTTCTTTTTAATTCGCCTAAGCCACGAATACCACCAATAAAATCAATCCTCTTATCAGTACGAAGATCTTTAATGCCCAATATCTGATCTAAAACTAAATTAGAAAGAATAGTTACATCCAATACACCTATAGGATCATTGTCATCATAAGTACCCGGACGAGCAATAAATGAATACCATCTGCCTACAATATACATACTGAATTCATGTAGTTTGGTTGGTTTAAACATTTCACTACCTTGATCAGTTACAATAAAATTCTTTGATAAAGCTTTAAGTAATTCCTCAGGTAATAAACCATTAAGATCTCTTACAACACGATTGTAATCAATAATCTTTAATTGGTTATCCGGGAAATGAACAGCTAAAAAGAAATTATATTCTTCGTTGCCTGTATGCTTAGGATTGTTCTTTTTCTTTTCATTGCCAACTAAGGCAGCAGCAGCAGTACGATGATGACCATCCGCTACATAAGTAAAAGGAACTTTAGTTTTAAATAGTTCAACAATCTCTTTTATTGTATCTTCATCACGAACTACCCAAAAATCGTGACCAAAACCATCATTAGCTACAAAATCATAATCAGGTTTCTGTGAAGTAACAATGTTTTCGACTATGCAATCAATTTCTGCAACAGCAGGATAAGTAAAGAAAACAGGTTCCATGTTTGCATTGGTAATACGAACATGTTTCATGCGATCTTCTTCTTTATCTTTGCGGGTTAATTCATGCTTTTTAATAATCCCATTCATGTAATCCTCAACGCCTGCACAACCTACAATCCCAAATTGGGTGCGGCCTTCCATTGTTTGAGCATATATATAAAGACATTCTTTTTCATCCGGCACCAGCCATTTGTTGTCTTTAAACTTTTGTAAATTTTCCTTAGCCTTATCGTAAACTGATTGATCATGTTCATCAGTGCCAACCGGCAAGTCTATTTCGGGTTTAATAATATGAAGTAATGAATACTGATTACTTCTTGCTTCTTCACGTGCTTCTGATGAATTTAATACATCATAAGGACGTGAAGCCAGCTCTTTTGAAATGTTTTTAGGAGGACGTAGTCCTTTAAATGGTTTAAGTATAGCCATAGTAATACTATTAATAGATTTGTTATTATTGATTAAAAAGTAATTTTTAACTAAAATCTAAGCAAAAAGAGGAGCCAATCTATGATTAACTAATCTTCGAATTCGATGTCTTCTTTATGCTTCAAAGCATTATGATTAGCTCTTTCTTCATCGGTTCTGCCTAAAGAATTAATTAATGAGCCAATCATTTTAGTAAGTTCCATCAGATGTCTTCTTGATTCTTCATCTTGTTCATCACTGAAGAAACCCAGTTCTTTAGCTATGGTTGTATAAACAACACATTCTCTAATTGAACTTTTAGATAATTTTAAATAATAGGCAAATTGCTGTTTCTGTCGGGAAGAACCTTCAGCAATACCTAAAGCAATTGCCTGTGCAGCTTTTGTAAATGGCACGGCTAACGTAAGTTTAGAATCATCTCCAAAGTAGTTTACTGCTTTGTGAACCCAATTGTTATATTCAATGGATTTGTGATAAATTCTTAAATCTTCAAATCTGAAGAAGCTTTGTTGATACCTTTCATTTGAGTTTTCCATAACTTATTAGATGTATTAGTTTAAAGTGTCAAATATACGCATAAAATTGATTAAAATTACAAAAGGATGAAATTATTTTTTAAATAAATGTCTTTATTTTTAATTGACATTAATCAAACCCTTATAATATATATATTTATGCAAAATATTATTTTCTTATTTATTTTGCAAATATATAAAATAGTTAATTGTAAATTTGCAAAATAATTATTTATTTATCTTTTTATTAAAATTGTGAATACTATTGATTCCATATTAATGCATTGTACAATCTGTCCGAGGAACTGCAATGCCGATAGAAGCTCCAAAAAGAAGGGCTATTGTAAGAGTAATATATCTTATGCGGTTTCTTCAATTGTTGTTCACAAAGGCGAAGAGCCAGTTATTGGTGGTGATAAAGGCATTTGTAATATTTTTTTTAGCAGATGCAATCTGCAATGCATCTATTGCCAGAATTATCAGATTAGTTGCACTAAAGAAAATATTATTGAGAATAATTATTCGCTTGATGAAATTATTATTAAGATAAAATCAATACTTGATACGGGTGTTAATACTATTGGTTTTGTGTCGCCTTCGCATTTTACACCTCATGTTAAAGAAATTATTAACACCTTAAATAAAGAAAATTATTTTCCTATTACTGTTTATAATACTAATGCTTATGATAAGGTTGATACTTTAATAGAACTTGAAGGTTTGATTAATATTTACCTTCCTGATTTTAAATATATGGATTCTATTTTATCAAAGAACTTATCTGACGCTAAAGATTATCCTGAAATCGCTGCCAAAGCAATAAAAGAAATGTACCGACAAAAAGGGAGTACTTTGGTAAAAGATGAGGAAGGAAATGCAGAGTCCGGTTTAATTATCAGGCATCTTGTGTTGCCCGGTTACATTGATAATAGCTTAAAAGTGTTGAGGTATATTGCCGAAGAAATCTCACCTAATATTCATCTTTCTTTAATGTCGCAATACCATCCTGTAAAAGTTATTGAAGGATATCCAAACCTAAATAGGAAATTAAGTGCTGAGGAATACAATATTGTGATTAATGAGATGGAAGCATTAGGTTTTTACAGAGGATGGGTTCAGGACATGGAAAGCTCTAATAATTACCTTCCTGATTTTGATAAGGAGCATCCTTTTGAATAAATCTTATTTATAAATACGGCGATGTCCGCATCCAACAGATGGCATATTTTCAAAAATACGGCGATGTCCGTATCCAACAGATGGCATATTTTCAAAAATATGGCGATGTCCGTATCCAACTGTCGATGGTTTTTCAAAAATAAGGCGTTGTCCATATCCAACAGTCGGCATTTTTTTAAAAAAGAGGCGATGTCCGTATCCAACTGTCGATGATTTTTCAAAAATATGGCGATGTCCGTATCCAACAGTCGGCGGTTTTTCAAAAATATGGCGATGTCCGTATCCTTCTATCGATGTTTTTTAAATTTTATCCTTAACCGGGAGCAATATTTTTTTTAAAAGAGTATTGATTATAAATAAAAGCATCATCAAAACCTGTATCTGCAGCATCATTTTTTTATCACAAGTATAATAAACACTATAACTTCGTATTCTTCAAGCGAAGACTATTGGTAACAACCGACACCGAACTCATTGCCATAGTAGCTGCTGCAATCATAGGATTCAATAAAAAGCCCGTGAAAGGATACATAACTCCAGCCGCAATAGGGATTGCAATGACATTATAGATGAAAGCCCAGAAAAGATTCTGCCTTATCGTTTTAATAGTTGCCTTAGAAAGCTTGATAGCTCCCAATATTTGTTTCATATCAGAGTGTATCAGGGTAATACCGGCGCTTTCCATCGCAATATCCGAGCCATGAGCCATAGCAATACCAATATTTGCTTGCGTAAGTGCAATTGCATCGTTAATGCCATCGCCAACCATTGCCACAATCATACCTTTAGCTTGTAAATCTTTAATAAAATCAGCCTTTTGAGTAGGCAATACTTCGGCAACAACATTGTCAATACCCGCTTTCTGAGCAATAATCTCAGCAGTTTTATTATTATCTCCCGTAAGGAGAAATGTTTTAATACCTAAAGCTTTAATCGCCTTAATCCCTTCGTACGAAGTCTCTTTAATCTGATCGGCAACTGCAATTATTGCCAATAAATTTCTATTATCTGCAAATAAAATAATAGTTTTAGTTTCAGCAATTAAATTGTCGATAAGTACTTGCTGTTCTGTAGTGATAGAAATATTATTATCTGCCAATAACTTTGCATTGCCAACAAGGTATACAATATTATTATATATAGCTTTTATGCCCTTGCCGGGAATGCTTTCGTATTTTGTAAAAGGAATATTAGATTTTTGAATATCTTTCAGATGATTAACGATCGCATTGGCAAGAGGATGCGCCGAACGAAATTCAATAGCAAATAAAATAGCTTGTGATTGCGTAGTGCCAGTCCAGATAAGGTCAGTAACTTTAGGCTTGCCTTCGGTAATAGTTCCTGTCTTGTCAAAAACCATTGCATTAATCTTATGAGCAACTTCTAAACTATCAGCATCTTTAACCAATATTCCATGCTCGGCACTCTTGCCTAAACCAACCATCAAAGCCGTTGGAGTTGCAAGCCCCAAAGCACAGGGACAGGCTATAATAAGCACCGTTATAGTGTTAGTAATCGCGAAAGCAAAACCTGAATTCATCACAAAGAACCAAATAATAAAAGTCAACAAAGCAGCAACAATAACAACGGGCACAAATACACTTGCAATCTTATCCACCAGCTTTTGAATAGGCGGCTTACTTGCTTGAGCTTCTTGTACCCTTCTTATAATTTGTGATAAAAGAGTATCTCTACCGGTCTTTTCGCAAACAATAGTAAGCGTTCCATTTTGATTAAGTGTTCCTGCAAAAACCTTATCATTAAGATTTTTATTAATAGGGATAGGTTCTCCGGTAATCATACTTTCGTCAATAAAAGAAGAACCATCAGTAACTTTGCCATCAACAGTTATCTTCTCTCCGGGCTTTATAAGTATCTCATCTCCTTTAATCACATCTTTAATATTCAATTCAATCTCTCTGCCATAACGAATAACTGTAACCGTTTTAGGTTGCAAGTCCATAAGCTTCTTTATTGAAGAAGAAGCACGGGTTTTAGCTCTTTCTTCAAGAAATCTTCCTAATAAAATCAACGTTATAATTACAGAAGCAGATTCATAATAAACATGAACATCAGAATTATTGTTTAATAATTTAGGAAAGAAACTATTGAGGACGCTATAAATGAAAGCAACACCTGTACCCAAAGCAACGAGAGTATCCATATTAGCCATACGATGCATGGTTTGTTTCCATGCAGTAGTATAGAATTCAGCACCACTAATAAATATTACTGGAATGGTAAGTAAAAGCAATAAATAGTTTTGCCCGTTAAAAGGATGATGAAAAAACATTGAAATAATAAAGATAGGCAAAGTAAATATGGCAGCAATTATTAGCTTTCTTTTTAATTCATAAAAACGCTTATGTTCCTTTTCTTCTTTCTCTGCTAAAGATAATTCTTCAATAAATAATTCATAACCTATTGCTTTAACAGTTTTCTTTAAAGATTCAAGATTAGTTGAATCAGGCTCATAATCCAGAATTACAGAACGGTTGGCATAATTAACAGTAGCATTGTTAACTCCTTTTTGAGATTTCAGCATGCTTTCAACACTTAAAGCACAAGAAGCACAAGTCATTCCCCCAACTTCCAGCGATATTTTAATACCTTTATCAGACATATAAATGTTTATTAATTCATTTAAATAAGCAACAAAGGTACTAATAAAAAGTTATCAGAATAAAAAAGAAATAATAATTATTATTTTTAGAGCTTTTCAAACAACGAAAATATAAAGCATTAAATAACAAGCAATATTATTTATAATAAGTCTAAATAATGTTACTATGGTAACAATGTTACGAAATTAACAAATTTATTTGTTTGTTAAGATTAAACCTTGTAATTTTGCAAACTGAAATTTATGTTAGGAATAAACATCAGGCTAATTATAAAAGTAATGAAAATCAAAGAGGTTGCAGAGCTGTTAAAAGCAAAAGTTTATGGTAATGAAGATAATATCAACAAAGAAGTTGAATTTGCTTTTGCATCAGATTTGATGAGTGATGTTTTAACTTTAAAGGCAAACAATGTATTATTACTTACAGGTCTAGCTAATATCCAATCGGTAAGAACTGCAGAAATGGCTGAGGTTACAAATATAATATATGTAAGAGGAAAGAAAATTACTGCTGACATGAAAGATCTAGCTGAAGAATCAGGAATACTTTTAATGGAATGTAATTATTCGATGTTTAAAACAGCCGCTTTATTATATAATGCAGGTGTTAATCCTATTTATTAAATAAGTAATGCAATTTAAATATTCAATAGAAGGTGGTGATTTCTCAAAGGCTGGCAATGCTTCCAGCCAGGTGAAGAAGATGCTGAAACAGTTAAATGTTGAACCGCAAACCATAAAACGAGTTGTAGTTGCTTTATATGAAGCGGAAGTTAACATAGTGGCTCACGCATATAATGGGATAATAGATATTACAATCGAAACTGATAAAATAGTAGCTAAACTAACTGATAATGGTCCGGGTATACCTGATATAAATCTGGCAATGACTGAAGGTTTTTCAACAGCAACTTCTCATGTTAGAGAAATGGGATTTGGTGCAGGTTTAGGATTACCTAATATTAAAAAGAATGCCGATCAATTTGATATTAAAAGTGAAGTTGGCAAAGGAACAGAATTAACAATAATAGTAAATCTGTAATAAATAAAATGGACAAACAATATTTTCATCATGCTTTAAAAATAAGCGAGAAGGAATGTACCGGTTGCACTCATTGTGTAAAGGTTTGTCCAACCGAAGCTATCAGACTCAAAGCCGGTAAAGCTTATTTATACGAAAATAGATGCGTTGATTGTGGGGAATGTTTTAGAGTTTGCCCTGTTAATGCAATCTTCGTAGATCATGATGATTTTAATGAGATATTTGATTATAAATATAGAGTATTATTAGTTCCATCAGTAATGCTGGGGCAATTTCCTGAAGATATTTCTACCTCTCAAATATTAAATACACTTTATGAATTAGGATTTACACATGTTTTTGAAATAGAAAAAACAGTTGATATTTTAATAGAAGTAAGAAATAAATTTAAAACGGATAAGCAAAATATTAAACCTTTGATATCTACATTTTGTCCGGCAGTTGTAAGATTAATTCAGGTTAAATTCCCATCACTTGTTGAGCATCTTATTTTACAAAAGTCTCCAATAGATATTGCAGCTATGTATTATAAGAAGTTATTGTTAGATCAAGGTGCTAATTCAAATGAAATTGGCTTATTCTATATCACTCCTTGTGCTGCTAAGATTGCTGCTGTTAAAAGTCCTGTAGGTGAAGATACTTCTTTAATCTCAGGAGTTATTAATATGAATTTTATCTACAATAAAGTTTATAAAGCAATAAAACAAAATGACAAAGGTCGTTCCTATGAACCATTAAAAGAAACCTTATCAGCAGAAGGTCTATTGTGGAGCTTAACTGATGGCGAAAAAGAAACTTCATGGGGAAGAGCTTTAGCAATTGATGAGATACACAATGTAATTGAATTTCTTGAGAAGATAGAAAATGATGAGATAAAAGATTTAGACTTTCTTGAGCTAAGAGCTTGTGACGAAAGTTGTGCAGGAGGAATTCTAACAAGTAGAAATAGATTTTTAACTGTAGAGACTCTTAAAAACAGAGCCCAATCTATCTTAAATGGCACTACAAAAGACGAGAGCAAACCTAATGAAGTTGATGTTTATAAAGAATATCTTATTAATAATATAGGTATAAAAGAAGTTAAACCCCGTTCGATGTTAAAGCTTGATGAAGATATGTCAGAAGCTATTAATAAATTGGGAGGCATTCATGAAATTATGACTTTTCTGCCAATGACTGATTGCAGTCTATGTGGTGCTCCAACTTGCCAGACACTTGCAGAAGATATTGTTTTTAAAAGAGCGGAATTAACAGACTGTATCTTCATTCAACGGAAACTGGAACAAAATGGAAGTATGTCGATGAAAGAAGCTATAGAAAAGATGGAACATATTTGGGGAAATAACAAAATAGACACTAAATAATAAATGTTATGACTGTTAATGATATTGTGAACAAATTAGACCTTAAAGTTTTTAGTGGTGAAAAAGGTTTAACTAATGAAGTTAAATTCGGATATTCATCAGATTTATTAAGCGATGTAATGGGTAATGCTGAAGCAAATAGCATTTGGGTTACATTGCAAACACATAAAAATGTTATAGCCATTGCTTCATTAAAAGAGTTAGCTGCAATTATACTTGTAAAAGGAAACAAACCTGAAGAGGATGCAGCAATTGCAAGTAATGAAGAAAACATTCCTGTATTAGGAACTGATATGCAAACTTTCGAGATTTGTGGAGAACTATATAAATTGCTAAAGTAATGAATTCATTTAGGGCTGATATACATATACACACTGTGCTATCTCCTTGTGGAGATTTGTATATGAGTCCTATTAATATTATTAAGAAAGCAAAAGAAATGGAGTTGGATATAATTGGTATCACTGATCATAATTCAACTAAACAATGTTTAACGGTGAAAAAATTAGGAAATGAATATGGTATCTTTACTCTTTGTGGTGCAGAAATTACTACAAAGGAAGAAATTCATAGCCTGGTTTATTTTGAAAATGATGAAAACTTAATGACTTTTCAGAAGTATATTGATGAACATTTACCATTTGTTGAAAACGATGTAAATAAATTGGGTTATCAGTTAATTGTTGACGAAGAAGAAAATGTGATAGAAGAAGAAGAACGATCTTTATACTCTGCTTTAGATATTTCAATAGATAACCTAGCTGATGAAGTACATAGACTTAATGGCATCTTTATTCCGGCTCATGTAAATAAATCAAAGAATAGTATCATAAGTCAATTAGGGTTTGTCCCTCCTACTTTGAAAGCTGATGGATATGAAATTTCAAGACACATAAGTAAAGAAGATTTCTTAAAAACAAATTCATACTTAAATTCCTATACTTTTATATCTAATTCAGATGCGCATGCAATAGCAGATGTTGGTTCTGTGACAAATACTTTTTACATGAATGAGCTTAGTTTTGAAGAAATAAAGAGAGCATTATTAAAAGAAAACGGCAGAGAAATAATAATTAATTAAAATATACTTTTTGCATCAATGAAAGACTTATCTTTGCATATTCTTGATATATTACAAAACTCAATTGAAGCCAAGGCTACATTGTTGAAAATTAATATTGAGGAAAATACAAAGGACAATGTTTACACCCTAACAATCGAAGATAATGGAAAAGGGATGTCAAAAGAAATGCTTAATAAAGTTATTGATCCATTTTTTACTTCAAGAACTACAAGAAAAGTTGGATTAGGAATTCCTTTATTAAAACAAAAAGCAGAACTAACAGGGGGTTCTTTTTATATTGATTCGGAAGAAGGAAAAGGCACAATATTAAAAGCTTCTTTTATATTTAATAATATTGACAGACCGGCTTTGGGAGATATTGCAGGTGTTTTGGTTTTAACTGCTGCTTCAAATGAAAACATTCGGTTTGTTTATCAACATAATACTAAAGAAGGAGAATATATTTTTGATACAGATGAAATAAAAGAAGCATTGGATGGTATGAGTTTAAATAATGCAAAGGTCATACATTATTTAAAAGATATGATAATTGAAAATTTAATAGACATTCAATATACAAAATAACAAGAAAGTAATTATAAATAAAAGTCACAAATCATGACAAAAGTAAAATCTTTGGCTGATCTCAAGCTAATGAGAGCAGAAATGGAAGCTAAGTTAAGTCTTAGAGAAAAGAGTAATAACTCTGAAAAAATGGTTCAGATTAAAGTTGCAATGGCAACATGTGGAATTGCTTCAGGAGCAAAAGACGTTATGGATTTCTTAATCGACGAACTCGATAAAAGAAACATTGAGGCAGTAGTTTCTCAAACAGGTTGTATGGGTTATTGCTATGCGGAACCTACTATTGAAGTTACATTACCAAATCAGGATCCTGTTGTTTTTGGATATGTTAACTTGAAGAAAGCGGATGAGATCATCGAAAAATACATTAAGAATAATGAATTAGTTGATGGAGTTATTCCAATGAATTACGAAACAATTGAAAAAAAATAATTAAAGGAGGAAAAGAAATGGCAAAAATGAAAATGCATCTTCTTGTATGTGGAGGTACTGGTTGCCATGCATCACAAAGTGAAGTTATTTTAAGTAACTTAAAGGAAATTGTTCGCGAAAAAGGATTAGACAACGAAGTACAGGTTATTATGACCGGTTGTTTTGGCTTTTGCGAAAAAGGACCTATTGTTAAGGTGATGCCTGATAACACTTTTTATACAGAAGTTAAACCGGGAGATGCAAGGGAAATCGTTGAAGAACATGTAATCAAAGGTAGAAAAGTTACACGTCTTCTTTACACGGATCCAGAAAACAAAAAACATGTAAGTGATTCAAAACACATGGGTTTCTACAAAAAACAATTACGTATTGCGCTTAGAAACTGTGGTTTTATTGATCCTGAAAACATTGATGAATACATCGCTCGCGATGGTTACGAAGCTTTAGGAAAAGTATTAGAAGCTAAAGATCCTCAACAAACTATTGATATCATTAAGAAATCAGGTTTAAGAGGTCGTGGTGGTGGTGGTTTCCCAACTGGTTTAAAATGGGAAATTACAAGCAAATCACAAGCTGATCAGAAGTATGTAGTTTGTAATGCTGATGAAGGTGACCCAGGTGCTTTCATGGATCGTTCTATTTTAGAAGGCGACCCTCATTCAGTGATTGAAGCTATGGCTATTGCAGGTTATGCAATTGGAGCTACCAAAGGTTTGGTATATATCCGTGCTGAATATCCTTTAGCTATCGAAAGATTAAAAATTGCTATTAACCAATCAAGAGAGTATGGTTTATTAGGCACAGATATCATGGGTTCGGGTTTTGATTTTGATATAGAACTCCGTTATGGTGCAGGTGCTTTTGTTTGTGGTGAAGAAACTGCTCTTATTCATTCAATGGAAGGTAATAGAGGTGAACCTACTTTTAAACCACCTTTCCCATCTGTGTCAGGTTATTTAGGAAAACCTACTAATGTTAATAATGTTGAAACATTTGCTAACATTCCTGTAATTATTAATAAAGGTGCTGAATGGTTTGCAGCTATTGGTTCTGAAAAATCTAAAGGAACTAAAGTATTTGCTTTAGCTGGTAAAATTAATAATGTTGGTCTTATTGAAGTTCCAATGGGTATTACTTTACGTGAAATTATATATGAAATTGGTGGTGGTATTAAGGATGGCAAGAAATTTAAAGCTGTTCAAACAGGTGGCCCTTCAGGAGGTTGTTTAACTGATAGACATTTAGATACTCCAATTGATTATGATAATCTTATTGCTGCAGGCTCTATGATGGGTTCCGGTGGTATGATTGTCATGGATGAAGATGATTGTATGGTTTCTATAGCTAAATATTATCTTGATTTTACAGTAGAAGAATCATGTGGTAAATGTACTCCATGTCGTATTGGTAACAAACGTCTTTATGAAATCTTAGAAAAAATTACTCAAGGCAAAGGTACTTTAGAAGATCTTGATAAACTAAAAAACTTAAGTAATGTTATTAAGGATGCTTCTTTATGTGGTCTGGGACAAACTTCTCCAAATCCTGTATTATCTACTTTAGATAATTTCTGGGATGAATACATAGAACATGTAACAGTTAAGAAATGCCGTTCAAATCAGTGTAAAGCATTAATGCAATACATTATTGATGCCGAACAATGTGTTGGTTGTACAGCTTGTGCACGTAATTGCCCTGTTAATGCTATTACAGGCGAACGTAAATTAGCTCATTTAATCAATCAAGACATTTGTATTAAGTGCGGTGCATGTATGGAAAAATGTAAGTTTAATGCAATTAGTATAAAATAATAAATAAAGTATCGTAAAATGGAAATGATTAAACTAACAATAGATAATAAAGTTGTTGAAGTAGAAAAAGGTACTACCGTTTTAAAAGCAGCTCGTAAGATAGGTATTGAGATTCCTACTCTTTGCTATTTCGAATTAAAGGGCATGAATATAGAGAACAAACCAGGTGGTTGCCGTATTTGTGTTGTAGAAATTGCAGGTCGTAAGAATCTTGCTCCAGCTTGTGCTACCGAAGTTATGGAAGGTATGGTCGTTAACACTCATAATATAAGAGTACTTAATGCACGTAGAACAGTATTAGAATTAATGCTTTCTGATCATCCTACCGATTGTCTGGTTTGTGCTAAAGCAGGAAACTGCGAGTTACAATCTATGGCTCAACAACTAGGTGTAAGAGAAATCCCTTATCAAGGCGAACAGTCTACTTACCGTAAAGATACATCACCTTCAATTATTCGTGATGTTGACAAATGTATCATGTGCCGTCGTTGCGAGATGATGTGTAATGATATTCAAACTGTAGGTGCTTTATCAGCAGTTAATCGTGGATTTACTTCTGTTGTGGCTCCTGCTTTCGAAATGAATTTAGAGAAATCACCTTGTACTTACTGCGGTCAGTGTGTTTCTGTATGTCCTACCGGTGCTTTAACCGAAGTGGATCATACTCGTAATATTATAAATGCTTTGGCCGATCCTACCAAGACTGTTGTTGTACAAACTGCTCCTGCTGTTCGTGTTGCTTTAGGCGAAGAGTTCGGTATGGAACCAGGTCAGATAGTAACAGGTAAGATGGCTGCTGCTCTGCGTCAGTTAGGTTTTAAATATGTATTTGACACAGATTTTGCTGCCGACTTAACTATTATGGAAGAAGGTACAGAGTTATTAGGTCGTCTTTCAAAACATTTAGCTGGTGATACAAGTGTTAAATTACCTATCTTAACTTCTTGCTGTCCGGGTTGGGTTAATTTCTTCGAACATAACTTCCCAGATATGTTAGACATCCCTTCAACAGCTAAATCTCCACAGCAGATGTTTGGTGCTATTGCTAAATCATATTTTGCTGATAAGATTGGTGTTGATCGTAAGAATATGGTAGTTGTTTCTATCATGCCTTGCTTAGCTAAGAAATACGAATGTCAGCGTGATGAGTTTAAAGTTGATGGTAATCCTGATGTTGATTTCTCTTTATCAACTCGCGAATTAGCTCATTTAATTAAACAATCAAACATTGATTTCAATACATTGGAAGATGAAGATTTCGATCATCCTCTAGGCGAATCTACAGGTGCTAGTGTTATCTTTGGAGCTACCGGCGGAGTTATCGAAGCTGCTTGTCGTACTGCTTACGAAGTATTCACAGGAAAGAAACTTGCTAAAGTTGATTTCACTGAATTAAGAGGTCTTGAAAATATTCGTCAGGCTACTATTGATTTTGATGGCTTACCTGTTAACATAGGTATTGCTCATGGTTTAGGAAGTGCTCGTCAGCTTTTAGAAGAAGTAAGAGCAGGTAAATCTAAATTCCATGCTATCGAAATCATGGCTTGCCCGGGTGGATGTATTGGTGGAGGTGGACAACCTTATCATCATGGTGATATAGAGATTTTGAAGAAACGTTCTGCAGCAATCTATCAGGAAGATGCAGGTAAGCCTATTCGTAAATCTCATGAGAACCCTGATATAAAGAAGCTTTATGAAGAGTTTCTTGGTACTCCATGTGGTGAGAAATCACATCATTTACTTCATACTCACTATTTCGACAAGAGTGAAGAAGTTATTATCAACGATTAATTATTAACCTTTTAAAAATTATATCAAATGGTTAGCATTAAATTATCAGAAACTAAGATAAACCAGATTAAGGATATTTGTAAATCCTTTAATAATGAAAAAGGTGAATTAATAAATGTACTTCACAAAACGCAGAGTACATTAGGTTATTTGCCTGCTGAAGTTCAGGAAGTAGTAGCACGCGAACTAAATACATCAACTGCTCATGTATATGGAGTAGTTACTTTTTATTCATTCTTCACCATGACACCTAAAGGTGAATTTCCAATCTCTATTTGTTTGGGAACAGCTTGTTATGTAAGAGGTGCCGAAAAAGTACTGGATGAATTTAAACGTGAACTAAAGATTACTGTTGGCGAAACAACTGCTGATGGCAAGTTCTCTTTAAGTTGCTTACGTTGTGTAGGTGCTTGCGGATTAGCGCCTGTAGTAATGGTGGGTGATAAAGTTTATGGACGTGTTGCTCCTGATGGGATCAAAGACATCCTAAAAGATTATAAATAGACAACAAATCATGTGATCTTAATTATAGATTGACTTTAAAAACCGGAGCCCTCATCATTAATTTGATGGGGGTTCTTTTTTTAAAAGGAGTGCCTTAAGTGCCTAAAGTACTTAAAGTGCCTTGAGTTGGAAGAAAGCTTTTAGTCTTTTAGGAAAACAATCTTTCCTGCCAGGTTTTCAAAACCTGTTAGTTTTTTTAATGAATTCTTGTTTTAAAAACATTGAAAAAACAATAGTTATGAACAATCCTTTTTTGTGTTATTGGCTAAACAATTAAAGATAGCCACCGCTAGAAAATAAATTCACTTTTCTGTCGGTTGATAAATAAGTCATTATTATTTAATATCGTTGATATATCTCTATATCTTTGTAATCCTAAACCGGAGCCCGATAACCGTTTTATTTTTTGAATA
>JBAXLO010000101.1:0-15710 GCA_037134755.1 Bacteroidota bacterium
CCAATGGTACTGCAGCAATTGTGGGAGAGTAGGTCGCCGCCAATCTTTTATTAAAAACCTCATCAGTAATGATGGGGTTTTTTTTTGAGCTGTGGTTTGGATATTAAGCTTTGCCCGAAAGCCATTGCTTAAAAGCTTGAGCTCTTTCAGAACTAACATAGATTTCGATAGGAGAGGGGACATTAGGTTCTATTTTTATACGACCTTTAAAATGCGTATACATTTGACCTATGGTTTTATAATTTATGATCATACTTCTATTGGTACGGAAAAACAATTTACTATCTAACATATCAGTTAGTTTATCTAATGAAAAGTCGATAGGGTAGGACTGTTTATCAAAGGTAAGTATATAAATGTTTTTATCTTCAGAATAAAAAAGTGCGATCTCTTCGGTGTCTATAGCTTTTAGATACTGCCCATATTTAACAACAAACCTATGTGGTGTATCTTTAGTTTTCTGAAGCATTTGCTCCATAAGTGAAGTAAAATCAACTTTAGGTTGAGTATTTTTCCACTTATTAAGACTGGCTTCCAGTTCTTCTTTCTTTACAGGTTTTAATAAATAATCAATACTATTTACCTTAAAAGCTTGTATGGCATATTGGTCGTAAGCAGTAATGAAAATTACCGGAGTAGTTACATTAATTTGTTTAAATATCTCGAAACACGAACCATCAGCCAGATGAATATCCATTAGCATTAAGTCGGGTTGTTTGTTAACCATCAACCAACTCACAGTATCACTAATGGTTTCGAAATTATCAACTATCTCAGCATCCGGTTGCAATTCCTTAACTAATCTGGTCAATCGTCTGGCAGCAGCCTGTTCGTCTTCTATTATTAATATTTTCATAAATTAAGTATTAATTTCGTAATTCGTAATTCGTAAATGTCATTAATTCTCCTCCAGCATTGGTATTGCCACCGAAAAGTAATTAGCTGATACAATTATCTCAACTTCTTTATCAGATAAAAACTTATATCTGTTTTTAATATTTTGCAACCCCAAACCTGCTGAAGGTTCTTCTTCAGTTCTTTTTTGAATATTATTCTTTACCATAATATATCCATTTTCAATAGTAGAAATTTCAATAATTAAAGGTCTGCCCGTAGCAATTACATTATGTTTTATTGCATTCTCAACAAGCATTTGCAAAGTTAAAGGTGCAATAAATTTCTTCATATATTCAGGTGAAACATTATTATTTAAAACAAGATTATTACCATAACGTTTCATTTGCAAAAAGCTATAAGTCTTTATTAATTCAAGTTCCTCTTCAATACTTATAATTGATTTATCCCTTAATTGAAGAATAGTTCTAAAGAAATCGGAAAGCTTCTGAACATATTCAACAGCAGCTTCTTTGTCTTCTTCAATCAAAGTAATAAGTGTATTGAAACTATTAAAAAGAAAGTGTGGATTTACTTGATTCTTTAAGGTTTCGAACTGCGACAATAAACTTTCTTTTTCTAATTCCTGTGAACGTTTATTAGATTTCATCCACTCTAAATAAAGATAGACACCTTCGTGAATAAATGTAATTACTAACGAAACAATTACAGCACTCGTGTATATTTCAATAAAACTATATTTAGTAGCTGCATCTGCAGTTAAATAATAAAATCCTATTATAAATATAATTCCAACTGCTAGTAAATTATATATGCTAATAAATAGTACTTCCGAAATTAAATGTTTTAATGGATTCTTTTCCCAGGGAAATATTATCCATATTTTAAGTACGATATACCTGCATCCAACCCATAACAAGGTAGTGCTTATAGTAGAAAAGAATATATTCTCAAAGATAAGATTTAATGGATTATTTGAATATAAACCAACAATTATTGGCAACACAACACCCATAAATAATATTCCTCCTATCATTACTAATAGTTCATAGAACATTCCTCTATCTTTGCATTTATTGTTTTTCATAAGATTCATTTTAAAATAGTTTTAACAAGTTTTACTTATCAGTATTATTGGTATAAAAGATTCGGTAAAATTAGAAAATAATACGATACTGAGGAATAATCATTCTGCCTGTTTGATAGGTATAAGAAACTTCTCCTGTTTTTGTGTTAAGTTTCTGTGTATATACATTCTGCTGATCAAATAAATTCTGAATATCTATAGCCCATTCTTGAGTAATCTTTTTACCGTTTCTTCTGTATGTTAACTTTAAGTCAGTGCGCGAATAGTCTTTATATTGCTGGCTGTATGCTTTACTTTCATCATATTGTTGATAATATTTACCACTGGCAGCATCAAGCATTACTGTGCTAGGTGTATATCTTTGTCCACCTGCATAAGTAGTTTTCAAATCAATACTTAAGATATTTCTAGCTTTCTGGTCTTTATTTTTAGAACCTATTACAATTTCTTTTCCAACTAAAGAATTCACAACATAATTACCATTAAAAGCAGTATTATGTTCAACATTATCACTACCTTTATATTTAGATTCAAAAAGAGAAGTAGTTAGCAGATAATAGAATCCTTTGTTAAGAAAATGCTCTAAAGTAAATTCAATACCATAATTATGTCCTGTTCCTGTAGCTTTTAAGGTGTCAGGAGTTGCATATCCAAAGCTTGCACCTTCGTTTAAAAGAGAATAATAATTGTTGATGCTTCCATTAACTGCAACATGATTTAAGTATTGATAATAGACTTCAGCTTTGATACGAGCATATTCAGTTAAATTTCTATCATAACCCAACACAAAATGTTGGCTACTCATCATACCAATATTTTCATTTAGTCTTTCAAAACTTCCATCAGGCATCCTTGTCTGGCGAAAATAAACACTTATAGAATTGATTTGACTATGCATTCCATAACCAACATTCAAAGATTGATTAGCAGCAAAGCTCCATTTTAAACCAGCTCTTGGTTCGATAGAATAATCTTTATTATAACCAAAATACATAGCATGCAAACCTGTATTAAGTGTTAACTGATTTGTAAACTTATATTGATGTTGAATATAGGGTTGTAACAACCAGGTAGAACCATTAAAATCAGTAATAGTTCTTAAAGCTTTATCATCATTATTATAATATTTTTCTAATAAATTAAAACCCATATCTCTTAAAAAGAAACCTGTACGGATATAACTTCTGCTATTTATTTTATGATTTAATAAGAATGAAAAAGTAATATTATCTTCAGTAAAGTTATTTCTATAATTAGGGATTTTAAGCATGTTGCCGGGGGTTATGGAGTCTATTATTGTATTGAAATCATGGAAAGCAGCCGAAAGACTGGTTTTAGAATACGTATTGGTGTTCCATTTATAAATATTTGTAATGCCACCGGCTATCATATCCGAACCATTGGTAAGATCAAAGCCATCACCACCATAAAAATCGAGTTTAACATTTGTTGTGTCCTTACGGGAGTCCCACATTTCGATAGTACTCATGCCACCTAAAGCAAACACAGAGAAGCTACCCAGTTTAGTTTTAGGGAAATTTAGCTTCATCGAGAAGTCTTCGTACTTAGGTATGCCTGTACCTGTTCCAAAATCAACGCCCAGCTTAGCCATTGCTTCCAGAGTTGAATAACGCACGTTGAAAAGATAGGAAGAACCATCTTTCTTACTTATCGGACCTTCGGCACCCAATTCAAAACCATTAAAACCTATCTGACCTATAAACTCATGCTTTTCATTATTTCCATTACGCATCTTAAGATCAAATACACCCGATATAGCATTTCCATATTCTGCCGGAAAAGCAGCTGTGAGGAAATCAGAGTTTGACAATACATTATTATTAAGGATACAAACAGGACCACCAGTAGCCGAAAGCGCACCATAATGATTTGGATTAGGTATATCCACGCCATCCAGACGCCATAATAAACCCGAAGGAGTGTTACCACGAATAATAATATCGTTGCGGGCATCATTACTCCCAACTATACCTGCGTAATTCTGTGCCATACGTGCTACATCGTTTCTTGAACCTGCATAACGTCCTGTTTCTTCTATCGTAAAACTCCTTGAACTAACTGAAGTCATAGCATTATTTGTGCTTGACTTATCAGCATTAGCAGTAATTACTACAGTTTGTTGTGTAATAATATTCTCATCCATTTCAATATCCAACACTAATTCTTTTCCTGTGTTTAAGGTAAGATTGTTAAGATAAACTTCTTTGTATCCTATAAAAGAAATTTTTAAACTTACTCTACCAACGTTAATGTTTTCTAACCTGAACTTGCCGTTAACATCACTTGAAGTGCCTTTTAAAGGCGAAGTGTTGAGCAGAATAATATTTGCTCCGGGCAAAGTAGATTTATTTACTTTGTCAGTGATTGTGCCACGTATTGTTCCTGTAGGAGGATTAAATGCAGTAGCTATAAATACATTTACTATTATAAAACTTAAGATTAATACAATTCTTTTCATCATTTAAAATATTTATTAATTAGACTGCAAAGTAACGCAGCTTTTTTAAATTGACAAATAACTTTCCGACGAAACGGGAATATTGCATGTTGAAAGGGGTAAAATTTAGGATGAAAGGGTATTTCAAAATTTATTTATTAGAGAATAATAGGGTTTTGCTTTATAGTTTGTGAATATAATAAGACGAGAGGAAACATTAAAAAGTCTTAAAGATGCGTTATTCAAAACAAAGAACTCTACTATTTACAATGTTGATAAAATTTAGTTTAATATCGCATTCAATATTCGCAGATGAACATTAACTAAAAATTAACAAAACAATTAAAATAAATACCCTTTTTGTGAATCTTTATTTCTAATTTTACAAATTATTAGTAATTACAATACTTTTAGAAGATATATTGAAAGAAAAAAAAGAAATAGATGTAGGTCCCGATTGGGCAAAATCTTAAACTCTCGCTATACCATCCAGCAAATGATAAAAGCCGTTTAAAGTTTTTTTGAATCGTTAAAAATGAATATTTTTAAAATAACAAAAATTCTTAGTATAAACAATTTAAATATTAAAAAATGAGTATGACTGCAAGTACAAAAGACGAATTTTGCGAATGGATGTTAAAAACGCTTATTGAAAGTAAAGATGACATTATTGCAAAAGATCTTGATGTTACGTATGATGTAGATGGAAACGTAGCTAAGCAAAAACTATTAGACAAAGCCTACAATGATGAATTGGGCAAAAGTGCCGGATTCAAGAAACTTTGGATGAATCAGAATAAAAAAGTGAATGCTACACGTAAAGCTAGGTACACAAATGCAAGTGCAATAGCAAATGGTGTTAGCAGCCACATGGGCGAAGACGACCAACTTTCTATTATTATTCACCAAGAAAGAGGATTATTGGTAAATATTGCCAATCGTGGCAAAAAGAAGCCAATAGTTTAAAAACAAATAATCAAAAAATTTTAATTATCCGCTAAGTCGTTTTGCGTTCTGACCTCTTAGCGGATTTTTATGTCAATATCCCAAATATCTTTCAAAAATTTCAAATCAATAGCTTTGTTTTTTAAATATGCTACGTTGCTTTACTGAATATGCTACGTTGCTCTAGGCATATTATTCGTAGCAGAAGCTAAAAATCACGGTTTTTAGCTAAAAAGCCTGACATTTTGTCAGGTTTTACCTAAATCATGGCTTAAAAACACAGCTACCTATAGCCAAATCAGAAGGAATTTGTATAAAAACACATGTGTTTTGAGATATGCTACGAAGAATAGGTCTGAAGCAACGTAGCAGATCAGTAAAAGTACGTGGAATATAAGAAAAAACTGACAAAATGTCAGGTTTTTTTGGGAGCTTTATTTTTATAATCTGCTGCTTTTAAGCTATCATATAAAAATAATTCATAATTCATAATTTCTCAAGCGGCATTTTGTAAAGTTGTTTATATTCTTCGTATAATGTCTCGTCCTAAAAAGAGAGGAGCTTGATTTGTATAAATGTTAGGTGTTTTTGTAATCCTAAAAGTCTAATGGTCTAAAAGACTAAAAGCCTTGTTTTCTATTCTTAATTCTTAATTTTTAATTGTTAATTAAGATAGCGGCATTTTGTATAATTGCTTATATTCTTCATTAATTGAAAACCTCACCCCCGCCTCTCCTAAAAGGAGAGGAGCTTGATTTGTATAAATGTTAGGTGTTTTTGTAATCCTAAAAGTCTAATGGTCTAAAAGACTAAAAGCCTTGTTTTCTATTCTTAATTCTTAATTTTTAATTGTTAATTAAGATAGCGGCATTTTGTATAATTGCTTATATTCTTCATTAATTGAAAACCTCACCCCCGCCTCTCCTAAAAGGAGAGGAGCTTGATTTGTATAAATGTTAGGTGTTTTTGTAATCCTAAAAGTCTAATGGTCTAAAAGACTAAAAGCCTTGTTTTCTATTATTAATTCTTAATTTTTAATTGTTAATTAAGATAGCGGTATTTTGTAAAGTTGCTTATATTCTTCGCGTAAAAGGAAACCCCACCTAGCCTCCCCTGAAAGGGGAGGAATTCAATTTGTAGGTAAATAATGTGTTTTTGTACTCCTTAAAGTCTAATGGTCTAAAAGCCTAAAAGCCTTGTTTTCTATTATTAATTTTTAATTTTTAATTGTTAATTAAGATAGCGGCATTTTGTATAATTGCTTATATTCCTCGTATAAAAGGCAACCCCACCTAACCTCCCCTGAAAGGGGAGGAATTCAATTTGTAGGTAAATAATGTGTTTGTTTAATCCTAAAAGTCTAATGGTCTAAAAGACTAAAAGCCCTGTTTTCTATTATTAATTCTTAATTTTTAATTGTTAATTAAGATAGCGGCATCTTGTAAAGTTGCTTATATTCTTCATTAATATTCTTCTTAAAAAGGAAGAAGATTTCGTCTTTTGATATTTTAATATTTTCGATAAAAGGATAATTGGGAATGCTAATTTTTGTTTTTGTTGCTCCTGTATTAATATTAATTTCGCTTAGCGAATAGATATTATTACACTTATAAAGAACATAAAGTTTCTTGGCTTCCTGGTCGCGGATGATGGATTTATAATTTTTATCAGCCAGAAATGGAGCAGCTACTTTTTTAATGATTTTGCCCGTTTCGGAATACAGTTCCAGACTATCGACAGCTGTATTAAAGATACAAATGGTATCATTAAGATTGTTGAAAGGAGCAATCATAGGCGAGAACCTACACTTAATATCCTCCCAATCCAACTGCTGATTTGCTCGCAACATATCCAGATTATTATAAACAGAAGTAACCGACATGCCAAAGCGAGAAGCTCTTTTGGCATAATAAAAGAAGTTGAAATCGCGTTCAAATTCACTTATTTTCTTTTCATCGCGGATAGTAACGAAGTTGTTAGCCTTACTGCTTTCAGCATCCAAATCAAAATAATGAAACTTAATAACGAAATATTGATAATGATAGGTGCTGAAGTAAACCTTATTGTTGATAGCAAAATCAAAAGCTCCATAAGTTTGATTAAATTCCTTTATAGGGACGTCCTCTTTGTATTGTATTTCCTTTGGCTTTATTTCGAGCTTAGAGGCATTGTTGTCTGTAATCAGATAAGTTTCCTCAAAACAATCTTTAAATAGCTTAGAGGGCTTGTAAACGGGTTTCTCGGAAAGGATGTTTCCATATTGATCGATAAACATCAATCTGGCATCGTTTGTTTTTTTATGATAATAGGTTAAAAGAAGTATTTTATCATTAATAATAACATAATCTTTAACATACGCAGGAAGCTCTTTAGTAATATTAACTATCTTATCTGATGAAATCGTTACTTTATCTAATAAATGAGTTTTAGATTTAAGTTTGATGCTAATCTCTTTATTATTTTTCCCGGTTTTATATTCAAAAACATTGGTATTATAAGCAATATGCGAAAATGTAATCTTACATTTGCTTTGTTCTATTTTAAAAGAGAAGAATCCTTTATCGTTTGTCACTGCACCACCGGATATGCAATCGGGTTTTACATTAATATCTTTGAGGGCGAGGCCTGTTTCAGCATCAGTAACATATCCACTGATCGTACTATTTTGTCCCCTGCATACCAATGATAACATTAGTAACAAAATTATATAAAGGATTCTTCTCATGATGATAATATTAATAAATTTGTTAATATTTTCCTGACAGGTTTTTCATCCTGTCAGGTCTGAATAAGAATAGGTTTTTATACCTGATCCCGAACAATACGGGATCAGGATATTTACGTTGATATTGTTTTAATTCCTCGAAGCTTCTTCATCAAAATAGCTTTTGGTTTCAATAACAATAACACCACCATCAAAATCGCCATACTTAGCTGGCACTCCGCCCATATAAACCATCATGCTACCTATGGCTACACTAGGTACTTGCCCGGTACTGCCACCTATTTGCGTAATGCCATCAACAATATACTTTACGCTTCCATACCTGGAGCCCCTAAAGGATACGTTTTTACCATCTTCGCTCACATAAGCAGTTGGTGTAAGTGCCCTGACAAGCAAATTAATGTCTTTTGATTCCGGCATCTTCATTAATTCCGGACCTCTTACAATCATATCTACAGGATCGGGATCAATAAGCTTGTCTCTGTAAATAGGGATAACAACTACAGGTAAATCAACACCTTGGTTTAAGCCAACATTATCCATTGTTGTTATCTTATTGGAGTTGACCGGAACATTTTTAAAGATACACTCATTATATCCAATAAAAGAAGCATGGAGAGTGTAAGTGCCCGGATTTAAACCCCTGAGATAATAAAATCCATTGGCATCAGTTTGGGTAGCAACAGGCTTATTTGCTATCACAACCCACACGTTTGCCCCGGGAATCGTTTCGTTAGTTATACTATCAATAACTTTTCCTCTGATGGACCCTGTTTGTGCATTTGCGCCTACCAGTAAGCTGCTTACCAGTAAAAGGCATAGTAACATTCTTTTCATTTTTACAGTAATTTTATTAAGATTTATTTTAATTATGATGTAAAATTACTGCTCAATGAAGCATAATAAAAGCAAACCGCAAACTAATTTAAAAGAAATCAGTTTGCGGTAAGATATATCAAGTTAACGGTAGAAAAGGAGTATTTTATTCCTGTTCTAAAATGATCTCATCGGTGAATAACCATGTTGGATTACCCTTGCCTTTGTGCCATTCGGGTAATAAGCCATAGTTTTTAGCATAAATCCTGATGTATTTAGCCTTTTGATTAAGCGGAGTTGTATTAATAATTACCTCTTCAATGTCAGCTTTACTGATAGTATTATTAAGCTTCTGCTTTTTGATACTAACATAATCATTGCCATTACTGGAGATAGAAATATTAATAGAATCAGGAGGAAATATCCATGAATTTTGCTTTTGCAGGAAGCGAAGTTGGATAGCTTTAATTATAGTATTATCATTAATCTGTAAAACCACATCCAAATCATTGCCATTAAAGCCCATCCAGTTTTCAAATGAGCCGGATTCGGCTATTTTACCATCACATAAAGAAGCAGGATTAAAGTTATATTTATGACTAGGTTCATTGTTTAAATGAATGCTTATACTTTTCTTAATATCTGTATTAACGATAGCTTTATAGAAGTCATAAGTTGTAGTTTCGCTCGAGCTGTTATCTTTATTAATAGCTTTTAATTTTAAAGTATTTGACTTATCAATAAAAAAGGCTTTGGTATAAAGTTTACTTTTGTTAGTTGGTTCAGTATTATCTAAGGTATAATATATTTGCGCATCCGGTGAATCGCAATCCACAGCAATTTTCCTCTTATCATTAAATAAAACAGTATTATCTTTGATATAAGGAGATGACAAAGGAGAATTCATTTCCTGAGTACCAAAATCATTCTTTGCAGGATCATAAATTACATTTAAAACAGCTGTAACCGGGTAATGATCGGAGATATAAACATTGTTTTCCAGCACTTCATTAATAGTATAACTGGCTGCTTTAAAATTATTATCATAAAAAATATGATCAATTATGTATTCACCCTTTTGATCACCGAAACCTGTAAAGGATTGCTTCTGTCCCATTACCTTTTTAGTAGCATTTGTTCGTGCATCATAAAGCTTCTGAATGTTTCTCCAGCTACCTGCAGCTATTTTATAAGCTTCTTCATCAGGAGTACTGTTGAAATCGCCAGTAAATATCGTTTTACCTGCAGCATTATATTGTTTTATATTCTTAAGAATAAGCTTTACACCTTCGGCACGGGCAATAACTCCAATATGGTCGAGATGCGTATTTACAACCAATATATTTATATTATCATCCCTGTCGTACAGATAGGCAAATGTCGCAATTCTCTGCGTAACGGCATCCCAGCCAACACTTCCGGCAACAGATGGAATGGGAGAGAGCCAAATCGTTTTAGAAGTTAATAAAGTAAACCTGTTTTTATTGAAAAACACAGGAGCATATTCGCCTTTTGTTTTACCATCATTGCGGCCAACACCATAATATGAGTAATTTTTAAGAGTACTTACAAGAAATTCCAATTGATTGGTTAATACTTCCTGAAAACAGATGATATCATTCTGTTCTTTCTTTAAAAATGCTGCTATTATTGGCTTACGAGCAGTCCAGCTATTGGTGCCATCTTCTGCTGCGCTGTTGCGGATATTAAAAGTACACACTTTTATATCAGCTTGACTATATCCTAAAATACTTATCAGGCAAAATGAAATGATTATAAATGTTTTTTTCATGAGATGCATCTTTTTTTGTGCAAAGATATAATAAAAAAGAGGTACAGACCTTGATCTATACCTCTTTTTAAGATTATTTAGAATAATAGGTTTATAAACCTGATTTCTTACGGATGTCTTTTGGAACAGCTTCTTTGTTTACCATTATATCCATAGTTTTGAATCTTACAAATGATTCAGAAGCATAGAAAAACCCCTGGAATTTGTTTTCAAATCCCCATGAATTCTTTATGATATAATATTTATTTCCAGCCTGATCGTGTGCAATACCGCATATTTCCATACCATGATCGTCAGTTGTAGTATAATTATCAAAACCAACTTGACGCATTTCCTGTGTTATTACTTTTTCTTTTATAGGCTTATCGAAAGTATATAATTGTGCTTGTTTTTCTCTCTCGGTAAGTTTCTCCCATTTGTCACGTTCAGTTCCTTGAAGATCTGATTTATCTTCATCAGGAACAATAGCTACACCATTTCTCCAAGAGAAGCCTTTTTCGCTTACATCTGCACCCCATGCAACGGTATATCCATTATCAATAGAGTTGTCAATAACTTTCATCATCTCATCTAATGGAAGATTATTAACTTCGCCCCAAGCCCAGTTATCAGGTACTTCTATTGCAAATTTAGTATAGAAAGGATGATGTGTATAAGATGAAAACTCAACATAGTTCTCTGCTTTTAAACCCAATTCATCACCAAATGATCTAGGGGTATATGTTTTTCCTTTATAGGTAAATGTTTCAGGAAGTTTGCCTAAGTAAGCATCTAATATTCCATTGAAACCTTTTAGCCAAGCTGTGCTTATTTTCTTATTATTATCATCGGCTATAACTTTAATATATGCTTTTAAAACTGCATCAAGCTCTGCATGGTTATGTAGTTTTTCACCATAGTTTAAACCCCCATAAGCTTCTTCTGGAACCATACCATATTTCTTTATAACATCTAAAACATCGTGTGCAGCACCGCCTCCACCAAAGTTAATAGTGCCATGCATACGTACAAACTTCTCAGCTTTATCAGCATAAGCATGTCTTACACAGAACATATCAGCTAAATCATATTCGCCTTTGCCCATACGGATCAATTCTGATTCAAAAAAGGCAATAGTAGAGAAACTCCAGCAAGTACCGCTGCTTGCCTGGTTCTTGCAAGAGGTAGTTTTAATTCGTTTGTCATCTTTAAACTTGTAACCTTCAGGCTTCTTTGATGTGGTATCCTGTGCATAAGTCATTGTGGAAATTGCAAATGATGCAACAAGGATAAATGAGAATATCTTTTTCATTATTTACTATATTTGTTATTATTTTTAATTATAATTATCCTGCAAAAGTATAAATTATTATTAGTTAATTTAGTTTTTTTATAATAATAATAATAAAGTAGTTGGATAAGCATAAAATTTTAGTACTTTTGTAACCTATTTAGGGTTACAATTCTAAAAATAGACTTGTTTTATAATATCAACATTTACAATGAAAAGAATTATACTGTTTTTTCTTATAATTATTATCGGTAATAACCTACTTGCTCAACGTGTTGGACAGAAGTTGACGGAAAATAAATTTGAGCATAAAACTATTTATAAAGCTCCGGATTCTTATAATGTTCCTTCACCATTGTTGGATAAGTATGATGTAAAATTTTATAAATTAGATATAGATGTAGAGCGAAATAACGTATATGTGGCAGGTAATGTGCTTATGAATGCCAAAGTATTTGCCAATGTATTGGATACTTTTGCATTTGAGTTGAACTCTGCTTTAACTATTGATTCTATTTTTATTAATAATCAAAACAAGTCGTGTATTAGAACCGGATGGATGGTTTATGTGCCTATTAATGCTTTAAATAATGGTGCTAATCTAACATCTCAGGTTTACTATCATGGAACTTGTAATACAAATGGCGGTGCTTTCTTTTCGGGTATTTCTTCTTCAAACGATATTACCTGGACTTTGTCTGAATCATTTGCGGCTAATGAATGGTTCCCCGTGAAACAATCGTTAACTGACAAAATTGACTCAGCGTATATCTTTGTTACTACGTCGAATGAGAACAAAGTAGGCTCCGAAGGTTTGCTTACAGCTGTAGTTCCTTTACCTAATAATAAGGTAAGATATGAGTGGAAAGAGAGGATTCCATTAGATTATTATTTGATTTCTGTTGCGGTGGCAAAGTATGTAGATTACTCTATTTATGCACATCCTGCAGGCACAACTGATTCAGTTTTGATACAAAATTATGTGTATGATGATGGTGTAACATTAAACCAAAATAAACCACAGATAGATAGTACAAAAGATTTTATAGAATACTTCTCAACAGTCTTCGGCATGTATCCATTCATCAAAGAAAAGTATGGACATTGCTTAACTCCACTTGGAGGAGGTATGGAACATCAAACGATGACGACATTAGGAGGTTTTGATTTCTATTTAGTGTCGCATGAACTGGCACATCAGTGGTATGGAGATAATATTACGTGTGCAACTTGGAGTGATATATGGCTAAACGAGAGTTTTGCATCTTATGCTGAATGTCTTGTTGCTAATTATTTTAGAGGTTGGGGCGAATCTCAGCAACACATGTACGATTGGCATTTAGATATTATGTCGCAGCCAGATGGCAGTGTTTACATACCTATTGGGCAGGCTATTGATGACAACCGTATCTTTGATGGTCGATTATCTTATCATAAAGGAGCTGCAGTTCTTCATAACTTAAGGTTCGAAATAAATAACGACAGCATCTTTTATTCAATATTAAAATCATATACAAATAAATTTAAAGACAGTACTGCTACAACTGCTGATTTTGAAGTTATTTCAGAGCAATTATCGGGTCGTAACTTTACTGATTTCTTTAATGAATGGATTTATGGTGAAGGATTTCCTACTTATAGTCTTATCTGGACACAGAAAAATGATACGGTTATCCTTAATTTCTCGCAAACTACATCATCTACCACAACTCCTTTGTTTAAAGGTTATCTATCTTTTAAAATGCAGACAACTTCAGGTGATACTGTTGTAAGATTTTATAATGATAGCAACATGGAGTCCTTTTCTTTTGTGTTGCACAAACAGGTTTTTGGCGTAGTGATTGATCCGGATAACTGGATTGTTAACGATATTGGTAGCATTCTTCATTTTATTAATGAGGTTGATCAGCCTGTTTTTGAGGTGTATCCTAATCCCTGTAAAGATATTATGACACTTAAGTTTGTTACTAATGTTACTAATTATAATGTTAATGTTATTGATATTATGGGAAAACAAATAATATCTATAAAAAACATCAGCGGAAATCAATACAATTTAAATACACAACATCTGGCTTCAGGGATTTATTTTCTGGAGATAAATGATGGACAAAATAAATCTATAAAGAAGTTTATAAAAGAATAAGAAAGTACTTGAAGTACTTGTAGTATTTACAGTACTTGAAGTTGAAATTTTAATAAGAAAGTACTAAAATAAGCAAAATCGTAATTCGTAATTCGTAATTCGTAATTTTGCATTTAAATTTCAAGTGCTTTTTTCAAGGTATAAAGGGGAGTCATATATAATAATTTTCGTGAATCATTTTTTTAATAACAAAGGCTCCTCTTTTATTTCATTTCCCCAATAAAATAAAAAATCTCCCGTTAAGGTTTCTAAGCTTAATTGTACTTATAATGAAAAATTGTTTTTATTTCTTTTGGAATAAAAACAATTTTTTATAAAAATGGATAAAATTTTAATTTTTTATTTCTTTAAGCAAATTATGATGTCAAAATAATTAAACTAACAAATTAGAAAAAAAACAAACAAATGGTAAAGCATATTGTCATGTGGAAGCTCAAAAATGAGTTCGAAGGCAAATCGAAGGCTTCAGTAACGTTAAGCCTCATTATGGAACTAGAACACCTAAAAGAAAAGATCGTTCAAATAAAAGCTTTAAAAACGGCCCTTAATAATAACCCTGATAACGAGTATGATGTGCTGCTTGAAATAGAGTTTGAAACTATGGAAGATCTTCATATATATCAGAAACATCCAGAGCATCTGAAAGTTGTGGAATATTTGAAAATAATCAGAGAATCGAAGGCTTCAATCGACTATGTGATGTAAATTGAAATTAACAATTAATAATTAAAAATTAAGAATTGAATTTTATTAAATTTTAAATGCTTTAAATATTTTAGATATTTTAAGTACTTAAATTTTTACTATAATTAAAATATAGTTTATGATAAAACATGTAGTGATTTTTAAAATGAAGAGCAACCTGCCGGAGGAAACAAAAAGGTTAAATGCTATGCAACTTATTTCGGAGTTGAAGAATCTTAAAAAAAAGATTATCCAAATTAAAACTTTACATACTGGTATAAATTGTAATCCTGAAAATGATCATGACATAATTTTTGATATGGGATTTGAATCGATGGATGACCTTAAGATTTATTTGAACCATCCTTTGCGACTAAATGCTATTAATTTTTTTGCAACGGTTAAAGAATCCAAAGTTTGTATAGATTACGAGATGGAAAAATATTAAATTTCTAAATAATTTTATTATTTAGAAAAAATTACGAATTACGAATTACGAATTACGGTTTTAAATGAGAAAATTACGAATCACAAATTTTGAATGATTAATTACAAATTATAATTATGAAAAAAAACAGTATTAATTAAGAAATAAATCAACTATATATAGTACAAATTTTCGTAATTCGTAATTCGTAATTCGTAATTAATTGTATTTTTCTTTTATCATAAAAAAACAATTCTCATCTTAAAAATAAAAACGACCTATATCCGAAAAAGGGGATAGGTCGTTTTTTTGTTTTATACTTATCCGATTAGTTTCAATTTTTAGATTTAAATATAAAGTGTGAGTTTTATTATTTTCATATTTATAACATATTCCTATCTTGCACGGTTGTCAACTGGCATATGGGTAATATATTCATATTTGATGCGATTGTCTTCTGACATATGGATAAAATATACATATCTGATGCGGTTGTCTTCTGACA